>CAISUK010000689.1 GCA_903888645.1 uncultured Pseudomonadota bacterium
CCGCCAAATCCACCAAACCCGCCATATTCACCAAATCCACCCATCGAATCGGCTTTTCAGTCATGTCCAGCGCAGATCGTTCATTGCAGGGGTTACCGGGCAGTTCGCCGAGTATGGCGGCGCTCGTCCAGGGATCCGTCCCCTCGTTGCTGACCATCGCGACGCTGTTCATCGCCTGCGTCGCCTTCCATGAGCCGATAGACGGCGCCTACCTGTTGCTCGCGCTGCTGGTGTTCTCGCTCACCTTCCCCGGCCACATCCCGGCGCCGGGTACCACCATCCTCGAGATAGCCGGCGGCGTGCTGACACAATGGCTGGCCATTGTGCTGATGTTGCTGACACTCGGCTGGGCCACGCATACGCTCGGCTTTTTCGACAAGCGCGTCATGCTGGCGTGGATACTGACAGCACCGCTGGCCGTGGCCACGGCGCAACTGTGGTTGCCCGCCATTCTGTCGAGAGTCATGGCGGCGGAAGGCTTGCAGCGTATCGCCGTCATCGCCGGCGGTGGCGATCTGGCCTGTCGACTGGAGCGCAGCATCGGCCAGTCGCCATGCCTGGGCATCCGCATCGCCGGCTGTTTTGACGATCGAACACCGGCGCGGCTCAATGGGGGGACTCCATCGGACATGCTCGGGCGCCTCGGCGAGCTCGCTGCCTACGTCCGCGAGAACCATGTCGATCTCATTTACATCAACATGCCGATGACATCTCAACCGCGGATCATAAAACTGCTGGACGAGTTGCGCGACACCACCGCGTCGATCTACTTCGTGCCCGACATCTTTCTCTTCGACCTGATCCAGGCGCGTCTCGACACGGTCGGCGGCATCCCCGTGCTGGCGATCCGCGAATCGCCTTTCTTCGGCGTCAATGGCTTGATAAAGCGGGTCAGCGACATCGTGCTGGCGACGGCAATCCTGATTCTCATTGCACCGCTCATGCTCGTCATCGCCATCGCCATCAAACGCTCTTCGCCGGGCCCGGTGTTTTTCAAGCAGCGCCGCTACGGCCTCGACGGTCGCGAAATCATCGTCTACAAGTTCCGCAGCATGACGGTCTGCGAGGACGGCGGAGAAATCCGGCAGGCAACGCTAAATGACAGCCGTGTCACCAAACTGGGCGCCTTTCTGCGTGCCAGTTCGCTCGACGAACTGCCGCAATTCGTGAACGTTCTGCAGGGCCGCATGAGCGTGGTCGGGCCGCGCCCCCATGCCGTCGCCCATAACGAGATGTATCGAAAATTGATCAACGGCTATGCCATCCGCCACAAGGTCCGGCCGGGGATTACCGGATTGGCTCAGGTGAGCGGCGCAAGGGGCGAAACCGACACCATCGAGAAGATGCAGGCGCGCATCGACTACGACCTCGCCTACCTGCGCAACTGGTCGCTGGGGCTCGACATCCAGATTATTCTGAAGACCTTATTGGTCGTCTGGAAAAAGCAAAATGCATACTGATTGCCTGCATGCTGCTGGCCGACCGGCTCCGACCTTCCAGCGTGCCTAGCAGTTCGTTGCACGACCACAACCGCTCACGCGCTTTCCAGTTGCTCGCAGCGAAAACAGCAACCCGAGCCGCGCACGGCTTCAATCCATCCATAGCGCCCGCTTGGCCGCTGTGCCTGACGCAGCGAGCGAATATGTGCATCGAAGGTCCTGGGTCTATGACGGGTATGACCTCTTTTCTATGACCCCTTTTCTAACCTCGGCTTTGCTCGACCGCCTATTGCACCACGCTGAGACCGTCCTCATCGACGGCAAAAGCTATCGTTCCAAGGATCAAGTCGACGTCTGAAACGCACACCAGCTCACGC
>CAISUK010000690.1 GCA_903888645.1 uncultured Pseudomonadota bacterium
CGGGTTCGGCCGCGGCGGCCCTGATCCCGGGCCTTCCCGGCGGCTCGCTGTTCGGGCTCGCGTTCCAGACGGCGAATTTTTCCGCGCTGCTGAGCTTCCTCGAGTCGCAGGGATCGGTGCAGGTGCTGTCGAGTCCGCGCATCGCCACCATCAACAATCAGAAGGCGGTCCTCAAGGTTGGCACGGACGATTTTTATGTTACCAACATCACCACCAATACGGCGACGTCGGGTACCGGTACCACCTCGTCGCCATCGATCACGGTGCAGCCATTCTTCTCCGGCATTTCGCTTGACGTGACACCGCAGATTGACGAGGAAGGCCACGTCATTCTCCATGTGCGGCCCTCGGTCAGCGTCGTCACCGAGCGCACCAAGAACATCAATCTCGGCACGCTCGGCACCTACCAGTTGCCATTGGCATCGTCGCGGACCAATCAGACCGACAGCGTGGTGCGCGTTCAGGACGGCTTCATCGTCGCCATCGGCGGGCTGATGGAGCAGGAGCAGAGCAACGATTCGGCGAAGGTGCCCGGCGTCGGCGACGTGCCGGTGCTTGGCGCCCTGTTCGGGCAGACCCGCAAGGCGATGCACAAGCGCGAACTGGTGGTGTTGATCAAGCCCACGGTCATCCAGAGCGACCGCCAATGGGGGCAGGACATCGATCAGGTGGGCGAGCGTCTAAAAACCTACGAACCGGTCTTCCAATCGCCCCGCACGCCGGCGCCCGCTCCTGCGGCGCAGTGATGTATCTGCAGCACTTCGGCCTGACAGAACTGCCCTTCGGCATCACCCCCGATCCCGACTTCGTTTTTTCCGCGACTGCCCATCAGGAAGCCTTGAACACGCTGATGGTGGCGGTGCGCTCGGGCGAGAGCATCGTCAAGATCACCGGCGAAGTCGGTACCGGCAAGACCATGCTCTGCCGGCGTTTTCTCGCTGGTATTGGCGAAGGCTTCGTCACCGCCTATATTCCGAATCCTAATCTGGAACCGCGCACCCTGCTGCTGGCGCTGGCTGAGGAGTTGGGTGTCGCTATCGATCCGGCCACCGACCAGTACCACCTCGTCAAAGGACTCAATGAGGCCCTGCTCGAACATGCGCGCAATGACCGCGCCGTGGTCCTTTGCCTGGACGAAGCGCAGGCCATGCCATTGGAGAGTCTGGAAGCGGTGCGGTTGCTCTCCAACCTCGAAACCGAAAAGCGCAAGCTGTTGCAGTTGGTACTGTTCGGTCAGCCGGAACTCGATGTCAAACTCGCCGATCCGTCGGTGCGGCAAATCCGCCAGCGCATTTCCTTTCAGTATCAGCTAGGCAATCTCAGCAGCGGCGAAATGGATCACTATCTGGCGCATCGTCTGCGCGTCGCCGGCTTTCGCGGGCCGAGATTGTTCTCGCTGCCGGCGACACGACAGCTGCATTATTCCAGTCGCGGCACGCCACGTCTGGCCAACATACTCGCGCACAAGGCGATGCTGGCGGCCTTTGGCGAGGGCGGTACGGCGGTGGCCTGGCGCCACGTTCGTGCCGCCGTTCGCGACAGCGCCGGTACCCGGCAGTTGCCGATGTTCTGGTAGCCGGCCATGAGTCTCATCAACAAGATGTTGCAAGACCTTGAAGCGCGCCGCGCCGAAAGCGCCGGTCGCCAATTGCCGAACGAGGTGCGCGCCTTGCCGCCGCAACGGCGCCGCCGCCTGTGGCCAGTTGGCTTGCTCCCCGTGGCTGGCCTGC
Source organism: uncultured Pseudomonadota bacterium (assembly GCA_903888645.1). Classification (GTDB taxonomy): domain Bacteria; phylum Pseudomonadota; class Gammaproteobacteria; order Burkholderiales; family Rhodocyclaceae; genus CAISUK01. The sequence goes on from CAISUK010000690.1 coordinate 1,731, forward strand.
TGGCGGGCGCGGTTTTCTTTTTGGGACGTGCGGAACCGCCCTCGCCACTGTTGCCGCCGCAGTTGGTGGTGCTTTATTCCGGCACCGGGAGCGACATCGGCGCCAAGGCGGCGCTGGTGCCCTCGGCGAAGTTAGCGCCGCCTCTGGCAGCTGCGCCTTCAGTGCCTTCGGTGCCTGTGCAAGCCGCCCCGAACCAAGCTATTGGCCTGCCATCGCCATTGTTGCCGGCAGCGCGCCTGCCGGAAATCGCCGCGCGACCAGCGGCCAGGCCGGACAATGCTGCGGTCGTCGTGAGCAAGGAAGTCCGCGCTCCGACAGCACGCGAACGCGCCAATACGGAATATGCCAAAGCCATCACGCAAATGAACCAGGGGCGCACTGAACAGGCTGCTGCCGGGTTCCGTCTGGCGCTGCGCGAAGATCCCGGCTGGTCGCCGCCACGGCAGGCGCTGCTTGGCCTGCTGCTCGAACAGAAACGTTATGACGAGGCGCAGGAAATGTTGCGCCAGACACTGGCAGAAAATGAAGCGCAGCCGGAAATCGCCATGCAGCTGGCGCGTATCCAGGTCGAACGCAAGGATCTCAAAGGCGCCGCCGAGACATTGCAGCGCTCGGCCGCCCAGGCTGCCAACAATGCCGATTATCAGGCACTCAATGGCGCCGTGCTGCAACGGCTAGGTCGCCACCGCGCTGCCGCTACCGCCTACCAGGCGGCCTTGTCCATGCAGCCGCAGAACAGTCTGTGGTGGATGGGCCTGGGCATCTCTCTGGAAGCCGATGGCAATGCCGCCGAAGCACGGCAGGCATTCATTCGGGCCCGCGACAGCAGAAATTTGACGGCCGATCTAGCCGCATTTGTCGAACAGAAACTCAGGGTGCCGGCACAATCGGCGGGTGGTACGAACTGATCACGCGTTCCGCTTAATCCTTGAGCGTTCGCGCCACCACCAAGTTGGTCACATGGACGGCGCCGTGTTTTTTCAGGGTGCGGGCAAATTCGTCGAGCGTCGCCCCCGTCGTCATGACATCGTCAACCACGATGAGCGAGCGGCCGGAGAGGTCGACGCTGCATTCGAAGGCGCCGCGAATGTTCTTGCGCCGCGCCTGCCAGGGCAGGCTGGCCTGCGGTGGCGTGTCGACCGGTCGCTGGCAGGCGTCGAGCAGGAGCGGCAAGTGCAACTGCCGCGCCAGTGGCCGGGCGATTTCCACCGCCTGATTGAAGCCGCGTTGGCGCAGGCGCTGCCTCGACAACGGCAGCGGCACGATGGCATCGGCGCCCGCAAAAACGGTGACCTTGGCGGCACTCGCCAGCGCTTCGGCGAACAAATTGGCAAGTGCCAAGCGGTGCGAATATTTCAATGCCTGAATGAGTTTGTCGACCGGGAAAGCGTAGCGATAGCGGGCGATGGTGGCGTCGAAGAGCGGCGCTTGCCTCAGGCAGGCGCCGCAAGTGCTGCCGCCCGGCGTCGGCAAGGCGCAACGCGGGCAGCAAATTTCCGGCAAGTCCGGCAGCCCGTGCTGGCAAGGTTGGCAAAGCACGGTCGCGCCGCTCGTCTGGCCGCAAAGAAAACAATGCTGGGGCAGCAGTGCCGCGACCAGACGGTGCGCGGTGGCCAACACGCTACTGCCGATGTGGCCGGAAATTGACAAGCGGAGTGCCTTCCCTGATGATGCGCGCCTTGCATTCTACCCAGACAGGAGTGTTGCGATGACCGTCGCCACTGCCGTTCGCGCCGGCACCGCCACGTTGCGCAAGTGGACCGCCGCCGAAATCGAAGCCTTGTTCGAACTGCCATTCAGCGATCTGCTGTTCCAGGCGCAGCAAGTGCATCGCCAGCATCACGATGCCAATGTTGTGCAGCGGTCGACCTTGCTGTCGGTCAAGACCGGCGGTTGCTCCGAGGATTGCGGTTACTGTTCGCAGTCGGCTCGACATGACGCGGGGTTGGAGCGCGAAGCCTTGCTCGATGTCGGTGAAGTGGTCGCCGCTGCCGAAGCGGCTAAGGCCAATGGCGCTAGCCGCTTCTGCATGGGCGCTGCCTGGCGCGGCCCCAAGGACAAGGATCTGGAAAAGGTCGAGGCGATGGTGACTGCGGTCAAGGCGCTCGGACTGGAAACCTGCGTCACCCTCGGCATGCTCAAGGACGGCCAGGCCGAGCGACTGAAGGCCGCCGGCCTCGACTATTACAACCACAACCTCGACACCGCGCCGGAGTTCTACGGTCAGGTGATCACCACGCACAACCAGGCCGACCGTTTCGACACGCTCGACAAGGTTCGCGCCGCCGGCATCAACGTCTGTTGCGGCGGCATCGTCGGCATGGGCGAGAGCCGTCGCGCCCGCACCGCGCTGCTCGCCGAACTGGCCGTGATGGAACCGCCACCCGAATCCGTGCCGATCAACCAGTTGGTGGCGATGCCCGGCACACCGCTGGCCGATGCGCCGCCGCTCGATCCGTTCGAATTCGTTCGTACCATCGCCGCTGCCCGAATCACCATGCCGGCCAGCATGGTGCGGCTGTCCGCCGGCCGTCAGGAAATGTCAGATGAATTGCAGGCACTGTGTTTTCTCGCCGGCGCGAATTCCATCTTCTACGGCGACAAATTGCTCACTGCCAGCAATCCGGAAGCCAGCCGCGACGCGCGTCTGTTCGCTCGCCTCGGCATGCGGCCGGCCTGAGTCTTTCGATGCGCGACAAATTCGCGCAGGCGGCGGCCAGTTACGACGAGGCGGCGGTGCTGGCACGCGAAGTCGGCAATCGCATGGCCGAGCGGCTCGACTACGTCAAGATTCAGCCGTCATGCCTGGCCGATATCGGCTGCGCCACTGGCGACGGCATCCGCGAATTGCAGCGCCGTTATCCGCCGGCGCTGCCATTGGCAATTGATTTCGCCTTGCCGATGCTGGCCGAAGTGCAAACGCGCAGCGGTCGCCTGGAACGCTGGCGCGGCAGGGCGCCGCGCCTGATCAACGCCGATGTCTGCCAGCTGCCCTTGGCGGCCAATACGCTCGGCCTGATCTGGTCCAACCTGATGCTGCATTGGCTCGACGATCCGCTGCCGGCGCTACGCGAACTGCATCGCGTCACGGCAGTCGGCGGACTCGTCACCTTTTCCCTGCTGGGGCCGGATACCCTCAAGGAAGTGCGCCGCGCCTGCCTCGATCTCGATATCTCGCCGCCGTTGCGGCGCTTTCACGACATGCATGACATTGGCGACATGCTGGTTGCCGCCGGCTTCGTCGACCCGGTGATGGACATGGAGATGCTCGCCTTGACCTACGCCAGCCCTCGTGGCCTGTTGCGCGACCAGCGCCAGCTTGGCGTCCGTGACGGACTGTTCGGTCACTTGCCCTGGCGCGACTGGCGTCGCGTCCTCCGGCATTACGCGGCGCAGCGCACCGATGGCCGCTTGCCGGCCAGCTTCGAGGTGATCTATGGCCATGCCTGGAAGCCCGCGCCGCGTCAGGCCGAGGATGGCCGTGCGATCATTCGCTTTGAGGCACGAAGCCCATGAGCCTGTGCGACCGACGCATCGATATCGAGAATTGTCTTGACCGCATGACGACGACGCCACACGATTCGTCATTCCGGCGTAGGCCGGAATCCAGTCTGGCCGCCCCGATTGGTCGAGCGCTTTTTCTGGGTCCCGGCATCCGCCGGGACGACGGCATAATGTCGGCGACTTCGGCAAGTCCGCCTAATGTTCAAATTTTTTGAAAGGTTTTCCGATGAGTTTTCTGGTTCTCGGTTTGCTGCTATTCCTCGGCGCCCATTCCATCCGGATTTTTGCCGATGGCTGGCGCACCGCGCAACTTGAACGCCTCGGTGAAAAGCCCTGGAAGGGGATCGTCACGGTGGTTTCACTGCTTGGCTTCGGCCTGCTCATCTGGGGATTCGGGCTGGCCCGGGCGACCCCGGTGGTTCTGTGGGCGCCACCCACCTGGACCCGCCACCTGGCCGCGCTGCTGATGCTTTTGTCTTTCATTCTCCTGGTCGCCGCGCAGATCCCTGGTAACCGGATCAAGTCCGTCATCGGTCATCCGATGGTGGCATCCGTCAAGGTCTGGGCGCTATCTCATTTGCTCGCCAACGGAACGCTCGCCCACGTCGTGCTGTTCGGCGCTTTCCTGCTCTGGTCGGTAGCGAATTTCGCCGCCTCGCGTCGCCGTGATCGCCCCGCCGGCACCACCTATCCGAGATTGGGCATCGGTCGCGATCTGCTCGTCGTCGGCGTCGGTGTGGTTGTCTGGGGACTGTTCGCTGCCTATGGTCATCAATGGCTGATCGGCGTCAAGCCATTTGGATAAAATCGGCAGGGGCCGGCCTGAGGGTTAACGAGCGTTCGGCAATTTTGCCTTTACACTGGACACTCGATACCAATATTTCTTCGCCAACAAACTTACGCTCCGGCGGCGCATGGACGGCAAACTTTTCTCGCAGGATTTTCTCCTCGAAGGCATCAAGGCGACGCCCATCTGGGCGGCGCTGTCGGATGCCGCGCTGGATGGTTTTATCGCCGGCCTCGAGCGCATCTTCGCGCCGCTCGCCACTGACAGCGCGCTCAACGAAGCCAATACCGAAGCCGACATCATCGAGCCGGCGCTCGATCTGCTCGGTTGGCAAGGGCTCACGCTCAAGCAGCTCGCCGCCAGCAGCGCCCGTCGTGAAGACGTGCCGGATTTCCTGCTGTTCCCCGACGACGCCGCCAAGCAGACGGCTCGGGCCGAACAGCGCGACGATCGCCGTTATCGCAGCGGCATCGCCATTCTCGAAGCCAAGCGCTGGCTGCGTCCGCTCGATCGCGGCGATGCCACCAATCGCCTCGACCCGGGCACGCCGTCGAACCAGATCCTGCGCTACCTGTCGAGCGCCGAAGTCGCCTCCGAGCGCGCCGTGCGCTGGGGCATCCTGACCAACGGCGCGGTCTGGCGGCTCTACTGGCAGGGCGCTCGTTCGCGTTCGGAAGAATTTTTCGAACTCGATCTCGCCGCGCTGCTTGGCGTGCGCGGCAGCGGCCAGCGCCTGCTCGACGGCGACGCGCGGCACGGTATCAAGCTGTTCTTCTGTCTCTTCCACCTCGGCGCCTTTCTCCGCCAAAGCTGGGACGAAGCCGGCCGCAGTTTCCATGAATACGCCTTCAACGAAGCGCGGCTGTACGAAGACAAGGTCTCTCAGGATCTGGGCGCCCGCGTTTTCGCCAGCATCTTTCCGCAGCTCGCCGATGCCCTGGCCGCTGCCGATCCGGAAGCCGACACCGCCTCGGCCGCCTATCTGGCCGAACTGCGCGAAGCGACGTTGATTCTGCTCTATCGCCTGCTCTTCATTCTCTATGCCGAAGACCGCAACCTGCTGCCGGTGCGCGACCAGCGCTATGACGACTACGCGTTGCGCAAAATTCGCGAGGACATCGCCCGCCGCCGCGATGCCGGCGATGCCTTCAGCAGTGGCGCCAGCCGCTACTGGCAGCATCTGGCCGATCTGTTCCGCATTATTTCCCTGGGCGATGCCTCGATCGGCATGCCGGCTTACAACGGTGGTCTGTTCGAGGAAAATCGTGCGCCGCTGCTCAACCGCGCCCGCCTGCCCGATGCCGTCTTCGCGCCGCTGCTCGACGACCTGTCGCGCCGCGCCGATATTCTCCGCGCCTTGATCAACTACCGCGATCTATCCGTTCAGCATCTTGGCGGCATCTACGAACGCCTGCTCGAATACACGCTCAGCGTCGATGACGGTCGCATTGTCGCCCGCCCGGCCAGCTTTGCGCGCAAGACCAGCGGCAGCTATTACACCCACGACGGGCTGGTCAAGCTGATCATCCGCGAGACTGTCGGGCCCCTGGTGGAGGAACGCCTGGCCGCTTTCCATGGGCAACTGCAGGCCTGGTCGAAGCGCCGCGAACTGAAACCTGATGACTGGAAGGCGCTCGACAGGATCGACCCGGCCGGCACCATCCTCGATCTCAAGATCTGCGATCCGGCCATGGGTAGCGGCCATTTTCTGGTCTCGCTGGTCGACTACCTGGCTGATGCGATCCTCGAAGCCATCGCCGCCGCCGAGCTGGAAGTGGCCGCCCAACCGTGGGCGCGCGACATCGCCAATCGCTGGGCACCGCCGCTGCTGGCGCGCGTCAAGGACATCCGCGAACGCATCCTAAGCCTTGCCTATCAGCACCATTGGTCGGTCGGCGAGACGCAACTCGACGACCGCCATATTGTCCGTCGCATGATTCTCAAGCGTGTTCTCTTCGGCGTCGACAAGAACCCGATGGCGGTGGAACTGGCCAAGGTGGCGCTGTGGCTGCACACCTTTACGGTCGGTGCGCCACTGTCATTTCTCGATCACCATCTGCGCTGCGGCGATTCCCTGTTCGGCGGCAAGGTCCGCGACATCGCCGCCGAACTTGGCAAGCTCAAGGGCGGCCTGCTCCAGCAGGACGATCTGCGCTGCGTGGAAACCGCCCGCACCACCATGGAGGCGATCGGCAACCTCACCGACATCGACATCGCCGAAGCCCACCATTCCAAGGCGATGATGGACACCGCCACCGAAGGCTTGCTGCCGCTCTGGCGCACGCTCGATTTCCTGCAGGCACGGCGCTGGGCGGAACGGGCCAGGCAGCAGGACTACGACGAGACCTGGGCGACCCTGCTGTCGCAGTTGTGGGGCGACAACCTGCTCGATTCGGTCGGCTTTCTCGCCCGCTTCAAGGGCAAGCCGCCGCTGCCGCGTGTACGGCAGGCGCACGAGACCATGCTGGCGGCGATCGCCAAGGCCGGCCAGGAACACTTTCTGCACTGGGAGCTGGCTTTTCCCACGGTTTGGCGGAACGGCGTCGGCGGCTTCGATGCCGTCATCGGCAACCCGCCCTGGGACCGGATGAAATTGCAGGAAGTGGAATGGTTTGCCGAACGCCGCCCGCAAATTGCCCAGGCCGCCCGTGCCGCCGACCGCAAGACGCTGATCGCGCAACTGCAGGCCGAGCGCGACCCGCTCTGGCTGGACTACGCCGCCGCCAGCGAGGCGGCCGAGATTGCCGCCCGTATCGCCCGTTCCAACGGCGATTATCCGTTGCTCTCCGGCGGCGACATCAATCTCTACAGCCTGTTTGTCGAACGCGCGCAGGCGCTGATCAACCCGCACGGCATCGTCGCGCTGATCGTGCCCAGCGGCATTGCGGCCGACAAGGGCGCGGCAGAATTCTTCCGCTCGATCAGCAGCACCGGCAAACTGCATGCGCTGTTTGACTTTGAGAACCGCAAGGTGTTTTTCCCCGATGTGCATGCCAGCTTCAAGTTTTGCGCGCTGATTTTTGGCCGGCAGCCGCGCTACCAAAGCGCCAGCCCGGATGCCATGCCCGCCGCGCCCGGGACGACGGTAGAGGGTGTATTTTTGCAAGAAAAACAGGCTATAACCACCGTCCTGCTTGTGCAGGAAGCTACAGATAGAATAGCTAATTTGACCGCCGACGATGCGGCCAACGGCCAGCCGCTGCC
>CAISUK010000691.1 GCA_903888645.1 uncultured Pseudomonadota bacterium
AGCTACTACTACGACAACGCCACCATTGCCGGCTACGACGCCAGCGGTTATTTGGGGCACGGTAGTATCGCCAGCGGCGCTAAAACCAATTCGAGTTCCTACAGCGGGGCCAAACTTTCCGCCGCCCAGCTTTCCGCCGGCGGCGTGTTGGGCTATGACAAGCTGAATCACTACCGTGTCACCGGCGACATCTTCAAGGCCACCGAGCAATTTGACGCGGGCCTGTTGCGTGCCGGCTTGTGGGTTGAGCATGCGGATACGAAGCGCCATCAATATGGTCTGGATCTCGCGACCATGACTTTTCTCGATCCGACCCATGCGGGCAATGGCACCAAGTTCAACCAGGAGTCAGGCTGGAACCAATATCAACCCTTCGTCGAATTCGAATGGGCGGCGACCGACAGCACCACCGTGACGCCGGGGTTCAAGTACATGCACTTCACGCGTAGTGTGGATGCGGTCAAGAACCAGGGTTCGAGCGTCCCGGCCAACTTCTCGGAAACCTATACAGCCAGCTTGCCATTCCTCACTGTCAACAAGCTGTTTGACAAGGAAAATTCCATCTACGCGCAATACGCAAAGGGGATGCAAGTACCTGTTTTGGGAACCGCTTTGCAAGTGGTTACGCCAGCCAATGCACCCGACCCGCAAACCACGACCAACTATCAGTTCGGCGTGGTGCACAAGTCGGACAGATTCATTTTCGCTGCCGACCTCTATTACATCGACTTCAACAACCAGATCGGCTCGAGCATCGTGGCGGGACAGACGGTATTCGTCAATCAGGGCGGCACGATCTACAAGGGCCTGGAACTTGAGGGTACATATCTGCTCGGCAGCGGCGTATCTTTTTATGCGAACTATTCCAGCAACAGCGCAAAGTTCAAAACCAACAATACTCTGAGCGGTACCATCGCCAGCGCGCCCAAGATGACCGGCGCGCTAGGCTTGCAATATAACCAAGGCCCATGGGATGGCTCGTTGATCTACAAAGTCGTGGGTGAGCAATATGCGGTTAATGGTGAACCGGCTGCCTACAAGATCGACGCGTATGGCAACGCCGACCTCAACGTGGCGTACAGCTTTACCAACCTCGGCACCATGCTGAAAAAGCTCAGAGTACAAGTCAGTGTCTATAACCTGGCCAACAGCCAGAAAATCACTGCAATTGCGACCGGCGCGACCACTGCTCTGGACATGTATCAGTGGCAAGCGCCGCGCAGCTACATGGTTTCGCTCAAAGGCATATTCTAAGTCGGCGGTAAGTTCTGAAAGAGGCAGCGCTTGCGCTGCCTCTTTTTGTGCCGTATTAAATTGCGGATCGGCAAACACGATTAGCTCGCCAATCTCGTCAAGGCAGGCGTGTGGCGTCATCAGTCTGCCACATTAGTTCAATAAAATACCCCGTGAAAATAACGCTCATTTCTGTTATTAAATAACTACTCAGGGATTATTAAAATGTCGCTCAGCCGTCATAAGCGTTCCATCATTTATCTTCTTGTTGTCCAGGCGTATTCGGGTGTAGCTTTCGGTCAAGATACACAGCCTCAACCTGCGGGTTCGGCGGTCGAACGTATCGTCATTCAGGCGCAGCAGGCTACGACTTCCGACGCACGGGCGGCACAACAGGAAGCGCCGAACCTGATCAATGTGATGAGCGCTGCAGAAATGCGCAAGCTGCCTGATGTGAACATCGCAGAAACGGTGCGGCGCATCCCCGGCATCTCTCTTGAGACAGATACTGGTGAAGGTCGTTTCATCAATATTCGCGGCATCGATGCTGACCTCAATAGCACGACCTTTGGCGGCCTCCGCCTGCCGCCATCAAACAACGCTTCGCCTTTCGGCGGCGGACGCGCAGTGGCACTCGATGCCATCCCGACCGGCCTCGTCGGCGCCATTACGGTCACCAAGACCAATTTGCCTGACCAGGATGCCGAAGCCTTGGGCGGGACGATCGAAATCACCCCAAAGACCGCGCCACGCAGCGGCAAGCCATTCCTCGATCTGCGGGTTGGCACCGGCCGTGAACAATTGAGAGGAACCAATATCACCGACCTATCAGTCTCGGCGGGCACGCGATTTGGCGGATCGGGCGATAACATCGCAGCCGGCAAAGTCGAAAGCTATGCAGACAAGCCCTTTTCCGTGGTCTTTACGGCGTCCTACTACGAAGACAAGCGCGGTATCGACGACGTCGAACCCGGCTTTATCGACAGCGACCCTTACGCTTATCCTTCGCGTGCCTATGCCGGATGGGACCAACGCTACTATCAATACAACCGCAAGCGGCATGGCATAGGCATCGATCTCGGTTATCAACCGGATCGCGACAACAGCTACTATGTTCGTGCCTTTGATGCGGGATACACGGAAACCGTGCTAAGGAACCGACTGACTGTAACCCCGGATGGCAGCCCGACTTTCGCCAATGGTGTTTTCACAGACGGCCTCACAGCAAACGGCTTCGACAAGACATTGCGTGACGAGAAGGAAAAAATCAATAATCAGGTTTTTGTCGCTGGTGGCAAGAACATCATTGGCGACAAGGTCCTCGACTACCGCGTCGGTTTGACGCGTGGGTCCTTCAAGAAGCTTTACGATTACAACTCCGACTTCAATTTTACGCCAGCTTCCGGGACCGTCACTTACAATAGCAGCGGCAATGGCAATACGCCGAACTTCTCGGTGGTGGGTGCCGACTATCTGAACCCGGCGAACTATGCACTCGTCAAATTCCAGAACAGCACCCAGGATATTCAGGACGAAGAAAAATCGACGGCAGTCAACTTCAAGATGCCTGTGAAGTGGGCAGGCTTTGAGGACGAATCGATCAAGATCGGTGCCAACGGTCGCTGGCGCAAGCGGGATGCATCGGGCCAGCCCTATTCTTATACCGGTATACCTGCCATACCACTGACGTCAGTATCAAGCGGCGGCAACGTCAATTTCTACGATGGCCAGTACAACAATGGCCCACACATCAATTCAGGGTCACTGCAAGGTACTCTGGCCAGCAATCAAACGATTTCGGCCAACGACGCCATCAATGCTGCCATGCAGACGCAGCACGACAAGGAAGATGTTTACGCTGTGTACGGGCAGTATCAGATGGAAAGGGGATCGTTAGGCGTGACCGCTGGTGGACGATTCGAGGCAACCCGGGCGAGCTATGATGCCTTTGGCAAGGTTACCGATGCAAACACCGGAGTTACCTCGACCTTCCCGGTGAGTGCCAACCGGAGTTACTCCAATTTCTTCCCCAGCCTGCAGGCAAAGTATGAGCTGATGCCGTCAACGTTAGTGCGCGCAGCCTTTTCCTCGACGATTGCTCGGCCAGGCTTCAGTCAGGTGACGCCTTCGCTCGTGATCAATCCTGCGGCCAATACGGTGTCGCAAGGAAACCCGAATCTCAAACCAGCGACCGCACAGTCCTTCGATCTGTCCCTGGAGCGCTATTTGTCCGAATCGGGCATTGTGTCGATCGGGTTGTTCGACAAGGAATTCAAGGACTACATTGCGACCGGAGTGACCAGTCAGACCTACCCGAACAACGGCCTCTTTGCAGGATTCACTGGCCCGGCGCATATCTACAGTTTCCGCAATCTGGACAAGTCTCACGCACGTGGGCTTGAACTCAACTACGAACAACGCTTCAAGGATCTCCCGGATCTGTTGAGCGGTCTTGGCGCCGGCATGAACTACACGTATGTCGATTCGAAGTTCGAAATTCGTCCCGGCGAATACTCCAGCCTGCCCTCGACATCCAAGCACACGGCCAACGCGACCATCTTTTACGAAAAGAATGGCCTGAACCTGAGGTTGGGCGGCTATTACGTTTCGCGTAACCTGTTTGGCATCGGTTCTTCTTCCGGGATGGATGTATTCTCTGAACCACGCACTTCGGTTGACTTCGGCAGTTCCTACGCAGTCACCAAAACGGTCTCGGTCTATTTCAACGCAAAGAACCTGACCAATACGCCCATGACATTCACCGAGGGTTCTTCCGATCGCGTCATCCAGCGCGAGTTCTACGGTAAGACTTATCAGTTGGGTCTCGATTTCAAACTCTAAGCAGTGTTCACCGCGCCCAACCACACTATGAAAAAAAATCTGATTTTTCTTGCATTGTTGGGCGTGGTGTCTGCTGGCGTTTTCGCCGCAGATCCGGATTACCAAGTCACGCAACGACTCTCCCTTGGTGCAGCCACCAAGTGGGACTACACCGCAATCGACGCCGAGCGCCAGCGGCTATTCGTCACTCGCGGCGATCATGTCGATGTCGTGGAAATTCCCTCGGGAAAAATGGCCGGAACAATCGCCAATACTCAAGGGGTGCATGGCGTCGCCTTCGCACAGGATATGAAACTGGGATTTACCAGCAACGGCAAGGCCAATTCCGTGACGGTATTCAACCTCGACACGTTAAAAACAACAGCGGAAGTTGCTCTTACCGGCAAGAATCCGGATGCGATCCTTTACGAACAGTCAGCACATAAACTGTATGTCTTTAACGGTGGGAGCGCGAACGTCGATGTGGTGGACGTGAGCACGTTGAAGGTGGTGGACACCATCAAGGCAAGCGGTCGCCCGGAATTCGCTGTTTCCGACGGACACGGCAGGATCTACTTCAATATCGAAGATAACGCCGGCATCAATGTCATCGACGTTGCCTCGAACAAGTCAGTCGCACAATGGAAACTTGAGGGCTGCAACGAACCGACCGGACTGGCTATTGACGTCGCGAATGCACGGCTGTTTTCGGCGTGCGGCAATGGCATCATGGCGGTCACGGACGCTAAGTCAGGCAAGCGCGTCGCGCAGTTTGCGATCGGTGAGCATCCTGATGCCGCGATCTACGATGCTGACAGCAAATCCATCTTCACCTCCTGTGGTGGCGGAACCGGCACGCTGTCCATCGCCCATCAGGAGGATGCCGATCACTACACCGTGCGTTCGAGTGTTGCCACCGCCAAGGGCGCTAAAACGATGGCGATGGACGTAAAGTCAAAGACTGTGTATCTGCCTACGGTCGTTGCCGACAATTTCATCGTGATCGTGGTAGCGCCGCAAAAATAAGTGCGACGCTGAACTCGTGCCTGCCCATTCTCACCTATAGATCCAAACTGTCATTCGATCGGAAACGCCATTGAAATCGAAACCCGGAGTTTCCGTACTACGCGCCCTGGTGATCGCCGGCATGGCGCTGGCTGGTGCGCCGGGGCCGGCCTTTGCGGCCAAGCCGGCGTCCTTGGCCGACATCGATACGGTCATAATCATTTACGGCGAGAACCGTAGTTTCGACAATCTGTACGGCCTGTTTCCGGGCGCGAATGGCATCGCCAATGCGCTGAAACAAGATACCTACCGGCAGATCGATCGTAACGGTCAACCGTTGACCAAGCTTCCGCCGGTATGGGCCAAGGGCAATGTGGCCGACCCCGGAATTCCCGGCGACTTGCCGAACCGGCCGTTCCGTATCGATGCAGCCCCGGTCAATCTGCCACTCAGTACAATCACGCGCGACCTAGTGCATCGTTTCTACCAAAACCAGGAGCAGATCAACGGCGGCAAGAACGACCAGTTTGCAGCCGTTTCTGATGCTGGCGGCTTGACCATGGGTTACTACGACGGGCGCAGTCTGCCGCTTTATCGCCTGGCGCAGAAGTATGTCCTGGCGGATAACTTTTTCATGGGCACCTTCGGCGGCTCTTTTCTTAATCACTTTTGGCTTGTCTGCGCCTGCACCCCGCAATTCCCCGATGCGCCGCAGGCAATGATCAGTCGCCTTGACGAAAACGGCAAATTACTGCGCAAGCCGGAATCCCCGGCGTCGGCACTGGACGGTCCGCCCATTTACGCGAATGACGGCAGCGTGACACCCGACGGCTACGGTGTGAATACGATCCAACCGCCTTATCAGCCCAGCGGCATCGTTCCCGATCCGAACAATCCGGCCATGGCAGCAGCCTCGGGCAACCCGCTTCCGGCGCAATCCGCCAAGACCATTGGTGACACGTTGAGCGCCAAGGGGATTTCCTGGAAATGGTATGCCGGTGGCTGGAACGTCGCGCAGACTGACCGGGGACAAATCTACAAGGATGGCGTCAAGTTCCAGGCCCACCATCAACCCTTCAACTATTTTCAGCGCTTCGCGCCGGGAAGCAGCGACCGTGTCGAACACCTGAAGGACGAGGACGATCTGCTGGCCGACATTGCCGCCGGATCGTTGCCGCATGTTGTGTTTTACAAGCCCCAAGGCACTTTCAATGAGCATCCCGGCTATGCTGATGTATTGTCCGGCGATCAACACATCACCGACCTTGTCACCCGGTTGCAAGCGACCAAGCAGTGGCGGCGCATGGCCATCATCGTGACTTACGACGAGAACGGCGGCTTCTGGGATCACGTTGCTCCGCCACAAGGGGATCGTTGGGGTCCGGGTACACGCATCCCGACGATCATCATTTCACCATTGGCCAAGAAGAAGCACGTCGATCACACGCCTTACGATACGACGTCAATCCTCAAGTTCTTGACACGCCGCTTCGACCTTGAGCCGCTACCTGGGGTACGGACCGACGCGGGCGATCTGACAGGTGCCTTCACGTTCGGAGCTCGTTCCAGGTAGTTGAGCGTTCTGCAACGGCACATCACGCGGGCCAATCTCATTGAGTTTGATCCCGGAAAAAATAGGATTGCGTTCGCTCTTTTGCATGGCGGCCACCAGACAATGGAATCACTCGGACAAGGTCAGAGTCTGATTCACCCTGCACCGAGATGGTCAGTCGGCCGATTCCGAGCCTTGTCCAATGAGGTGTGAGCGAAGTAATCGGCCCGGTTGCCGCAAATCGCTCCGAAGAAACACTGGGGTTTCGTTGTGGCAAAGTGGGAGATGGTAGCTGACATCACCAGCATGACGAATGTGTTAAACGCCCCGTTGCGACACAACCCCGTGTGTCCCGCCGACTCGATTCTGGGTGAAGATAAGACCCTAGAGGGGGCGGGCGGCAGCCCCGTGGATAACCTTTCAGCCTTGAAACTCCCCCGAAAATCCCGCAAAGCTACCCACAAATTCTACCGGCGAAGCCATATTTATTGGCGGTAACGCGAATACCAGTGTGCCAATCTGGATCAAGATAAAAATGCAGGTTAATCGGATCGTCACATTCGATCCATAAAGTCTCACCATAACAATGCAATTTTTCCAATGAGCACATCTGAGAAAGACTTGGCTGCTAGCCGCTAGTCTCTCCGTCACGTGCAGCAATACAGCGGGCTAACCACTCCGCATCCGAGCATGTCACCAGAAGCGGTGCCCGCCAATAGAGCCCGATCAGTATCAGGGCCACCAAAGCTTCAGAAAATGCCATTCACAACTCATATCAATTTCCGCCGATTGTCACACTGTGGAACTCAACTTGTCATGGTAATGCCATGCGCCTCGCGCATAGTTGTTCGGTTTGCTAGGCGCATTACCGCTGCTGCCGAAGTGATATCCGCTATGGACGTCTATTTTGCCGGCGAGGCTGGCTTACTGCTTAAAACAATTCACTCAACCAAAAGGGAGTTCCACATGCTGCGCAGCTTCAAGCTCAAACCAATCCACTGTTTCGTCCTGGCAGCGCTATCGCCGGTTGCTTTCGCACAATCAAGCACGGGTGACGACGGCACCACGAAGATCACTATCTTCGGCTCGGGCCAAACCCGCCAGGTCGATAGCATTTCTCGCGAAGACGTCGCCAAATCGGTTCCCGGATCAAGCCCGCTGGCCATCATCGAAAAGTTGCCCGGGGTGAATTTTCAATCCTCTGACGCCTTGGGTTCCTATGAATGGTCGACTCGCCTGACCATCCGCGGTTTCAACCAGAATCAGCTCGGCTTCACCCTGGACGACGTGCCGCTCGGTGACATGAGCTACGCCAACTACAACGGCTTGCATATCAGCCGCGCAATCTCCACGGAAAATATTGGCCGCGTCACGCTGTCGCAAGGGACCGGCGCTCTCGACACGGCTTCGACCAGCAATCTTGGTGGCACTGTGCAGTTCTATTCGGCCGATCCGTCCGATAAGCGCACCTTCACTGGCGCGCAGACGATCGGGACGGACTCTGCGAGACGGACATTTGTCGGTATCGACACGGGTCTCATGGGCAATACCAAGGTAGCGCTGAGCTTCACTGATGAAAGCGC
Source organism: uncultured Pseudomonadota bacterium (assembly GCA_903888645.1). GTDB lineage: Bacteria > Pseudomonadota > Gammaproteobacteria > Burkholderiales > Rhodocyclaceae > CAISUK01. The sequence goes on from CAISUK010000691.1 coordinate 8,194, forward strand.
CGACAAGTGGAGAGGCTCCGATAAACGCAAGCACCAACAGTTCAACTCCAAATTGGTCAGCACCTTTGGCGAAAACCGCTTGAGCGCCTTCGTCAATTATTCTGATCGCAAGGAAGCCGACGACCAGGACATGTCCAAGGAGATGCTCTCTCGCCTGGGTTGGAACTGGGACAACTATGCGCTATCTGACTGGCAAACCACGATCAACTCGGCTAAGAATATTTGGGCCAAGGGCGAGACGTCGGTAGACGACGCCTATGGCTGCAGTTCCGGTTTGAGAAAGGACACACTTGCCGGGGCAACGCTCGATGCCAAGGCAAACGATCAGCTGAACTGGAAGACCACGGTTTACCATCACCATGATCGCGGTGCCGGCACCTGGTGCACGCCCTATACACCTTCGTCGCCGACGGTTCCTGTCGCCATGCGAACGACCGAATACGAGATCAGTCGCTCCGGCATAATGAGTGCATTGACATTTACTACTGGTATCCACGAACTGAACGCCGGCTTCTGGGTTGAAGACAACACCTTCGATCAGGCCCGTCGCTTCTACGCCGTCGGCCTCAACAGTATCGGGCTGGATCCGTTTACGATGGGTTGGGGCACCCCCTTGCTGACTCAGTGGCAATACGAATTCAAGACCAAGACTTTGGTCTTCCATGCCCAAGATACTATGACATTGTCAGATCGCCTCACGGTCAATGTTGGCTTCAAGTCGCCTAAAGTCAAAGATGATGTCAGCACCATCATTGGTACCCAGTTTGGCAGCATCGAGGCGAAGAAGTCCGTGCTGCCGCAGGCTGGGCTGAACTTCAATCTGGACAAGCAAAACGAATTGTTTGCTTCGGCAGCGCAAAACATGCGTGCCTTCGCCGCCAAGGCGACTGACGATGCGCCATTCGCGACCAGCGCTTCCGGCTTTGCGGCTATCAAGGGCAAGCTGAAGCCTGAAACCTCGACCACGTTCGAAGCGGGTTGGCGTCACCACGACCAGACACTGGAAAGCGTGGTGTCGCTTTACCACATCGACTTCCATGACCGGATCGTCGGCATCAAGCAAGGAATTGCCATTGAGGGGAATCCAACCGTACTCGGCAACGTCGGCAAGGTGCAGACCAACGGCGCCGAAGCCGGACTTTCATGGACGTTGGACAAGAACTGGAACTGGCTCAACTCGATTTCTTACAACGACTCCCAGTACAAGGACGACTTCACCAGCAATGGCACGCTCGTCGCCGTGTCAGGAAAACAGGTGGTGGATTCGCCCAAGGTCATGTTCAAGTCCGAATTGGCCTTCGACAATCACGTCTACTTCGCCCGCATCGGTGCCAACTATATCGACAAGCGCTATTACACTTACCTGAATGACAATTCGGTGGATTCTTATACGTTGTTCAATCTCAGCGCCGGCTATCGCAATATTGCCGGAATCAAGGATCTCAACCTGCAGTTGAACGTCAGCAACCTGTTCGACAAGAAGTACATTTCCACCGTGGGTTCAGCTGGCTTGTCGCTCAGCGATCCGACAGGCACCGGCCAGACCTTGTTACCCGGCGCACCACGTCAAGTCTTCCTAACCATCAGCGCGAAGATTTGATTCTCCGCACGTGCCGGAACCCGAGAGGGTTCCGGCATTCAGCTGAACCAATTTCTGTTTCTTACTCACATCAAAAAATTCGTCATGAATCTTCGCTTTGGATTTGCCGGCGCAATGTTGCTGCCCGCTCTATTAGCTTTCGAATCAGCTGCAGCGGCGAAAACGACGACACCCATTCAGCACGTCATTGTCATCGTCGGCGAGAATCGTACCTTCGACAATCTGTTCGCCACCTATCGGCCAAGGGCTGGAGAGCAAGTGTGGAATCTCCTTTCGCGCGGTATTGTCAATAAGAACGGGACACCTGGCAAGAATTTTGCCGCCGCAGCGCAGCAGCGCGCCGAAAACGCTGGCGCTTACACGCCGACGCCTTCGATCAACTCGTCGTATTCGACGCTGCCGCAACCCTACGCCGCCGGCGCCTTTGGCCAGCGGCGCGATGTGCCTGATGCTCGGTTCCCTGCAGACTTGCCCAACGGCCCGTTTCAGATAACTCGTTACGTCCCCTATGGTGCGCACACAGGCGATCCGGTACACCGTTTTTTCCAGATGTGGCAGCAGGTCAATGGCGACGTCAAAGACCTCTTCGTCTGGACCGCGGAAACCGTCGGTGTCGGTCCCAGCAACGGCAATGCGGCGCTCGCCCCAAGCCGGACGTTCCAGGGCGGTGTCGCGATGGGCTTCTACAACATGGCTGCCGGCGACGCAGCATATTTCAAGCAATTGGCGGATCGCTACGCCATTGCCGACAACTATCATCAACCCATCATGGGTGGTACCGCCGCCAACTATTTCGCTCTGGCAACCGCTGATGTTGGTATTTATACGGCAGCCGGACAACCCGGCGTGCCACCGTTGAAGCAGATCGAGAATCCGGACGCGCAACCGGGAACGAACAACTGGTATCGTGAAGACGGCTATGCTGGTGGCACCTATGTCGCGTGCGCCGATGAAACCCAACCCGGCGTGGCCGGCATTCGGGGGCTGCTGCGCAAACTGCCCTATCGAGCTTTCAATGACGGAAACTGCGAACCCGGTCACTATTACATGGTGAACAACCTCGACCCGGCTTATTCTCCGGATGGAGGTGCTTTGCCCCTCGGCCCAGAAAAGTTCCTGCTTCCGCCCCAAACGATGCCCCATATCGGCGACGCACTGAGCTCAGCGGGCGTGACATGGAAGTGGTACAGCGGTGGCCGCAATGACGGTAAAACTGTTGACAAAGAGTTCGGCGGCATGAGCGAAGTGCCGACCTTTTTTGTTTCGACAATGACCGGAGCAGACAGGAATAAACTGCAGGACTTGCAGCAATTTTATGTCGACGTCAAGGACGCCGCGAACTTTCCCGCGGTGTCGGTAATTGCGCCCTATGACAGCGTCTCGGGCCACCCCGGCTACGCCATTGAACCCGGCTTCGATGAACTGGTTCGCGGCGTCGTCGACCGTGTTCAGGCGAACCCGGCGCTCTGGAAGAGCACCGCAATTCTGGTGACTTTCGACGAGGGCGGCGGTTACTACGATTCCGGCTACATCCAGTTCATCGACTTCTTTGGCGACGGCACGCGCATCCCGTTGATCGCCATATCGCCTTTCGCTCGGCCGGGGCGCGTTGACCACACTTACTACGACCATGCTTCGATCATCAAATTCATCGAACGCAATTGGCATTTGCCGCCATTGTCAGGACGCAGCCGCGACAACCTGCCAAATCCGGTCCACACGGCCAGCGGTACCAATCTCTATGTTCCCGTCAATCGCCCCGCGATCGGCGACCTGATGAATCTTTTCACGTTTCACTGATCAATTTCAAACGTGTCGGCAAGCAGCGGTTTCTACTTTAGCCATCAATTCGCGCTTCACCCAATGACGCCACGTCCTCGCAGAAATTTGATCACTTCGGTCACAGATTCTTCCAGGGAAAGGGCTCCGGTATGCACTACCAGCTCAGGATCCCGCGGAATTTCATAGGGTGAAGAAATACCCGTGAAGTCCTTGATTTCGCCTGCGCGGGCACGCTTGTAGAGTCCCTTCACGTCGCGTTCCTCGCATACTTCCAGCGGGCAATCGCAAAATATTTCAAGAAACTCACCGTGCGGCACCAACGAACGAACACGAGCACGGTCAGCGCCAAATGGGGAAATAAAGGCAGTCAGCGCAATTACTCCCGCCTCCAGAAAGAGCTTGGCCATCTCGCCCACGCGGCGGATGTTTTCCACGCGATCCTCGGGGGAGAACCCGAGATCGGCGCAAAGCCCATGCCGGACATTGTCGCCATCGAAAACGAATGTGCGGCAGCCAGATTGGTAGAGATGCTCCTCGACGGCGTGGGCCAAGGACGATTTGCCGGCACCCGATAGGCCGGTGAACCACAGGATTACGCTGCGATGACCATTCAGTTTCTCGCGGCGCTCCCGCGTCACTGTGGCGTGGTGCCACACGACGTTGTCCGACTTGCTCTTTGTCATAGTCACTACACTCCTCTAGTCGCGCCAGTTGATCAGCGCGTCGCCCAACGCCTGCTTGAGCGGATCGAGCCAAGGTTCGTATTTTCGCCAGTCGGTCAGACCGTCGCGATAGATCGGCTGGCGGACCTGTTCGGAGCTCGGCGTGCTGACGCTGCGCCGCGTGCGGTGGAATTCGACGCTGGCTGGCTCGAATTCCAGTGCAATGTGGTCGAGGAGGCGCCGCACCTCGCCATCGAGATCCTCCACCAGATCCTCGTAGATGACGCGCAGCACGCGCCCGGGCAGCACGCTGTCCCAGTGGCGCATGAGTTCGAGATAGCTCCGGTAGTAGCGAGCAATGTCCTCGATGCCGTAGGTGTAGTCCTGCCCGCCGGCGAACAGTTGACGCAGGTTCGCGACGCAGCACGCCATCGGTTCGCGGCGCACGTCGATGATCCGCGCATTGGGAAGCATCAGGTGGATGAGCCCGACGTGGCGGAAGTTGTTCGGCATTTTGTCGACGAAGCGCGGCTTGCTGGCGCGATAGGCGCGCGTGAGTTCCAGGTAGCGTTCTCCGAGCCGCCGGAAGCGATCGATCTCCAGCGTTTCGAGCGCCTCCGGGTAGCGCGACCGCAGGGGATCGGCGTGACCACCACCGAGTTCAGCCGCGATGCGCGGTAGGCTGGGCAGTTCCTGCGTGCCCTCGACCTGGCTGTGGGAGGCGAGTATCTGTTCCACCAGCGTCGACCCGGAGCGCGGCAGGCCGACCACGAAAATCGGATCGGTATTGGGCGCTCCGGACCCGCGTCGCGTCGCGAAGAATGCTGCGGTGCATGTGGTGATCTGCCGGCCTGTGGAGGTCTCGGTGATTTCCGGACCGTAGGCGCTCCCGGCGCGGCACAGGGCGTTGCCGCGCAGATAGTACTGCCAGGAAGCGGCGTGGTCGCCGCTGTCCGCGAGCGCCTTGCCGAGCGCAAAGCACAGGTGCAGGCGGTCGACGGCGGTCGTCGTCGCGTCATCCTCTTCCGCACGCATGCGAGCGACATCCTCCGGCGCAAAGTGCCAAGTCTTGAGGTTGGCGAGGCTCCACCAGGCATCGCCGAAAGCCGGCCGCGCCGATGCCGCAGCACGGTAGGCGGCGATCGCTTCCGGCTGGCGGCCGACGGCTTTCAGCGAGTGCCCCAGCAGCAGCAGCCATTCGGGGCGTGAGGAGTCTTGCTCAAGCAGCGCGCGATAGGCGGTAATAGCCCGGTCATGGTCTCCCAGTCCGGCCCAGGCGCCCGCCTGCAGCATGCGCAGGAAGGCGCTGTTGGGATCGGCAACGAGCAGAGCGTCGATGTCCGCCAGCGCCGCCGGGTAGTCGCGCCGCTCGAGGTTCAGGCGCGCGCGCTCCTGGCGTGCGTCATGGTCATCCGGTTGGCGTTCGATGACGGCGGAGAACAGGGTTTCCGCAGCATCCAGTTCACCCTGTTTCCAGCGGATGCGCGCGAGCAAGCGCAGCACCTCCGCGCCGGCCCCGGACGCTGCAATTTGGGGCGGCAGCGCGGATTCTGCGGCGGCGAGGTCGCCCCCCGAATACGGGTTGCCGGCTCTGACCAGTTCGGCTGGCAGGCTCCGCAGTGCCGCTGCCTGTCCGGCCGCAGCCGCGGCGCGCACAGTATCGCCGGCCCGGCGATGCAGGTGCTCGAGCATGTCCCAACTCGCCAGCAGCGTCGGATTGAGTTCGACCGCGCGCGCAAATGCCTCGATGGCGGAAGCGCCTTGACCCAGGTTCACGAGGCAGTAGCCGCGCTCCTGGTGGAGCAGGCCATAGCCGGGATGCAGCCGTTCCAGTAAACCCAGGCTCGCGAGGGCTTCGGGCAAGCGCCGCAGCAGTCTCTGGCACACCGCAACCAGGTAAAGCGCATCACTGTGGTCTGGCGTCGCGGCTGACAGCGCGGTCGCAGCCTCGAGCGCTTCGCCGTGGCGCTGCTCCTGGATGAGTGCGCGAATCCGGGCGAGTTCGATCGGGACTGGCGGCACGGTAAACGGTCCGGGCTCGGACCGAGAGTTCGTTGGTGGCGATTGCATGGAGTTCCAGATGCAAAGGTGGAAATCATGGTCATCGGGGAAGACCCGTGCCGGCTCAGGGCTCGCAGTGTAGCCGATCCGTCGCCGCACTTTAGCCAAAGAAGTGTCACTCATGCGTCATCCATTGGCAATCTCTTTTTCCTACCATTCAGAACGGAGCGATTGTTCGACGCTTCAAGAATCTCCTGTCCTGCCCTTTGCGCACGTCATTTCCTACACTTCCTACCCCTACTTTAGAGAGCCCCCAAAATGAACATAAAGAATACCGATCGTCGTCAGTTTCTTAAGGTCGCAGGCACTGGTGCGTTGGCAGCCACTCTGGGCGCCAACATTTCCAAGGCCCTGGCCATTCCTGCGCACAGCCGCACCGGCTCCATCAACGACGTCGAACACATCGTCGTCCTGATGCAGGAGAACCGCCCGTTCGACCACCACTTCGGCACGTTGCGCGGGGTGCGCGGCTTCGCCGATCCGCGCGCGGTCAACATCCACCTGCCGCTACAGGGCGGGGGTTCGGCGCCTGCTTCGGTGTTCCTGCAGCCGGCTGGCGCCGAGCTGACGGCCGCTGGCTACGCTGTCCCGGCGAACTACGGCAATCTGGGCGGCCCTGCCAACGGCGAGTACGTGATCCCGCCGTTCCGCGTCAACCCCGAAAGCGTAAACCCCGCGCTGCACGGCCTGGGCTCGACCTACTTCCCGGGCACCGGCCACAACTGGGCCGGTGGCCAGGCCTCGTGGAACCACGGCCAGTATGACAGCTGGGCGCCGGTGCGCGGCCCAATGGCAATGTCGTACATGACCCGCGACGACCTGCCGGTCCACTTCGCACTGGCCGACGCGTTCACGGTCGGCGACGCGTACCACTGCTCGATCATGGGACCGACCAACCCGAACCGCTGCTACCTGTGGACCGGATGCATTGGCAACGTCAGCTATCTCGGCAGCGCCGGCACCGACGGCTATGGCGCAGGCCCGATCACCTACAACGGCTGGAGCGTCAACGGCCAGCCGCTCGCCTGGGAGACTTTCCCCGAGGTGCTGACCGCGTCCGGGGTGAGCTGGAAGATCTACCAGGATCTGGCCGGTGCGACCTTCGATCCCGACTTCGGCGACGGCACCGGCAATTCGTTTGCCGGCAACTACACCGACAACTCGGTGCTCTACTTCAAGCAGTACAAGGACGCCGCGCCCGGCACGCCGCTGTTCGACAACGGCTGCACCGGCACGAACCTGACCAAGATCACCCCGAGCACAACCGCGTCCGCATCGGCGTGGGAAGCGTGGGCCGACCATCTGTTCGACGATTTCCGCAGCGACGTCAAGCGCGGCAAGCTGCCGCAGGTGTCGTGGCTCGTCGCGCCGGCAGGCTACACCGAGCACTCCGACTTTCCGATGAACTACGGCGCCTGGTACATCGCCAAGGTCTTCGACATTCTGGTGTCGAATCCCGAGGTGTTCAGCAAGACGGTGTTCATCATCAACTACGACGAGGCCGACGGCAGCTTCGACCACGTCGTGCCGCCGACTGCTCCGGCGTCGCCGACCTATGGCGCATCGACCGTCAGCATCGAGAATGAAATCGTCACCGGCGGACAAACGAACGATCCGACCGGGCCGGTCGGCCTGGGCACGCGCGTGCCGCTGATCGCGATCTCGCCGTGGAGCAAGGGCGGCTACGTCAACTCGGAGGTCTTCGACCACACATCGGTGATCCAATTCATCGAGAAGCGTTTCGGCGTCCAAGAGCGCAACATCTCGCCGTGGCGCCGCGCGGTGACCGGCGACCTGACTTCGCTGTTCGACTTCGCGAATCCGAACGACAAGCCGGTCAGGCTGCCGTCGATCAAGGGCTTCCTGCCTTCGATCTCCGAACTCTCTGGCAATGACGGCCCGACGTTCGAGCCAACGCCGAGCACGGTGATCTTCGGCATCCCCGAGCAGGAAAAGGGCGTTCGCCCGGCGCGCGCGTTGCCGTACGAGATGGACGTGCATGCCAGCGTCGACAAAACGGCCGGCACCACCCGCCTGACGTTCGAGAACACCGGCAAGGCGACGGTCGTGTTCCAGGTCCGCTCGGGGAATCCCGCCGACGCGGTCCGCGGCTACACGGTCGAGCCCGGCGAGAAGCTCGAAGGCACGTGGAACGCCACGCCGAACTATGACCTCTCGGTCTACGGTCCGAACGGCTTCTTGCGCCGCTTCGCGGGCGGCATCGGCGGCGCACGGCTGGACCTTCGCTCGGACTACGAGACCGACGACGAGGGCTCACTCGCCTTGCGCATCACCAACGTCGCCGCCCGTACGGTGACCGTCAAGGTGACCAATGCCTATACCGGCCACCAGCGCGTCGAGCGCCTCGAGCCGCGCGAGTCGATGGACGGTAGCCGCTCGCTGGAGGCCCTCCACGGCTGGTACGACGTCGTCGTCACTGTCGCCGAGGACGCCGGCTTCGCGTACCGGCTCGCCGGGCACGTCGAGACCGGCCGCGACAGTATCTCCGACCCGGCAATGGGTGGTCTGGTCAAGCTGAAGGCCTGATCGTCCGCACTGACTGACCGCGCGTCCGCATCGGGCGCGCGGTCATGCTGTTTGCATTGCAACGGCCGTGCCCTGAGCCGCTCGGGGGTTCGTTGAAACCGATGACAAAGAAGTAAGGAGACGGTAATGGGTTCCATGAGCATCTGGCACTGGATGATCGTTCTGGTCATCGTCATGCTGGTATTCGGCACCAAGAAGCTGCGCAACATGGGCCAGGATCTCGGTGGCGCCGTCAAGGGCTTCAAGGACGGCATGCGTGAAGGCACTGCCGAAACCGGCGATGCCCCATTTCAGCAGGTCGCCGACGGCCGCACCATCGAAGGCGAAGTCAAGGAAAAGGCCAAGTCTTGAGGCATCGCACCAGCAGCACTTGAACTGCGAGCGGGGAGTCCCGCTCGTTTCGTTTTTCGACCGCACTCATCTCTTTTGCCATGTTCGATGTCGCCTTTTCCGAACTCGTAGTCATCGGCCTGGTG
>CAISUK010000692.1 GCA_903888645.1 uncultured Pseudomonadota bacterium
CCTGCAACTCGGCATCGAGGAATGGCGCAACAGTTATGCGGAGCACGAAAAGCTCGGCAAGAAGGCCGTGCTGTTTGTCATGGTGGATGACACCCGCAATTGCGACGAGGTCGGCGCGCACCTGGAGAAAATCTGTCCTGAATTGCAGGGCGCGGTTCTAATCATCCACACCAAGAAGAACGGCGAGATCGGCGAAAACCCGAGCGGCAAAGACAAGGAAGAACTGGAAAAACTACGGCGCCAAGCCAACGAAATCGACACTTGGCGATCGCCCTACAAGGCTATCGTTTCGGTGATGATGCTCAAGGAAGGCTGGGACGTACGCAATGTCACCACCATCGTCGGCCTGCGTGCCTACGCCGCGCAAAGCGACATCCTGCCCGAGCAGACGCTAGGCCGCGGCCTGCGCCGCATGTACTTCGGCAGCGACATTCGCGAAACCGTTTCGGTCATAGGCACGGCGGCCTTCATGGAATTCGTCGAATCGATCCGGAGCGAGGGCGTCAGCTTCGAGCACGTACCCATGGGTGATATTGGCGGTGGTGCTCAACGGCAAGATTCGCTGGTTGTGGAAGTGGAAACCGGCAACCCTGACAAGGACGTCAATGCCCTCGACATAGCCCTGCCCCGCCTGACACGCCGATTCAACCGCGAATACCGGGAACTCGATGTGCTCGATCCCGCCGCCCTCGGCAACCAGCGCCTGCCGCTCAAGACATTCACACCGGAAGAAACCCGCGAGATCGTTTTCAAGACCATGCTTGAGGGAGAGCAGCACCACACCATCCTGCTCGATACCAATGGCATTGCCGACTACCGCTCCGTAGTCGGCTTTTTCGCCCATCAGTTGCTGAAGGAACTGCGCCTTGTCGGTGGTTATGAAATCCTCTATGGCAAGGTCAAGGCTTTCCTGCGCGAACACCTGTTTGAGGAGTCGTCGATCAATGCGCCGGTCAATCTCGAAGACCCGCAAGTGTTGCGCAATCTGTCCGAGCCGGCCGCCGGCAAAATCCTCTTCGACAGCTTCAAGGCCGGCATCAACGCGCTGACCGTGCAGGACAAGGGCAGCACCCGCATCGAGGACCGCATTCGCTTGCGCGACACCCGGCCCTTCCGCACCGAAAACCGGCCCTACCTGACGGCGAAAAAGTCCCTGTTCAACAAGATCGTCGGCGAACCCAATGCCGGCGGCCTCGAACTCGCCTTCGCCCGGTTCCTCGACGACGCGCCAGATGTCGCCGCCTTCGCCAAGAATTACCTCGCCGTCGGCTTCAAGGTCGAGTACGTCAAGGCCGACGGCGACTTGTCGAGTTACCTTCCCGATTTCGTCGTCAAGACCACCGACGGCGCCGTCTGGATCGTCGAAACCAAAGGCCGCGCCGAGCTCGATTTGCCGCAGAAGATGAAACGCCTCGGCCAATGGTGCGCCGATGCAACAACAGCAAGCCTGGCCGAAGGTGGCCCGATTTATCGCTTTGCGTATGTCGATCAGGAAGGCTTCGAGCGCAATCCGCCCAATAGCTTAGCCACACTGGCGACAGCGTTTACCGAGTATCAGGAGATTGTCCTGTGATTACGAGTTTTCAAATTACCAACTTCAAGCGGTTGGGATCGGCGGAACTTGAACTTGGCAATGCCGCCGTATTCATTGGACCCAATAATTCCGGCAAGACCACCGCACTCCAGGCTATGGCACTGTGGGACATTGGGTGGAAACGCTGGGCGGAGAAAAGGGAAAAAGGCTCGCCGAGCAAACGTCCAGGCGTCACCATCAACCGGCGCGACTTGTATTCCATTCCCGTACCTAGCGCAAAACTATTATGGAATGACTTGCACACTCAGGACACCACTGTACAAGAGGGCAAGCAGCGCACTGAGAAGGTCTACATCACGCTCACCGCTGAGGGGGTTCATGATGACAAGCCATGGACTTGCACGATGGAGTTCTACTACGCCAACGAAGAATCCTTCTATTGCCGGCTGAAAGATAGTGAAGATGGCCTCATCCCGTTAGGCGCGCAGCAACACTCGGTCGTATTCCTGCCGCCCATGTCGGGTCTTGCGGAGCGGGAACATCGAAAGGAAGCGGGTGAAATAAGCGTTCTGATAGGTGAAGGCCAAACCGCACAGGTGTTGCGCAATCTTTGCTGGCAACTGTTTTCCCGCGAGGACAAAAATGCCTGGCTCAAGCTTGTTGATCATATCGAGGACCTATTCCATATCACCCTTCAAGAGCCTACCTACATCAAGGAGCGCAGCGAGCTTTCCCTCACTTACAAGGAAAAATCAGGGGTTGAGCTTGACCTTTCTTCTTCCGGGCGAGGTTGCCAGCAGGTACTGCTCTTACTGAGTTTTCTTCTAGCCAATCCGGGGTCCGTGTTGTTGCTGGATGAGCCTGACGCCCATCTCGAAATTCTGCGCCAGCGCGATGTCTATAACCTCCTCACCGAAATCGCTACCGCGAATGGCTCGCAGGTCATCGCCGCCAGCCACTCCGAAGTCGTACTGCAGGAAGCTGCTGAACGCGATGTCGTCATGGCCTTCGTTGGCAAACCCCATCGTATCGATACCCGACGATCGCGCAGCCAGGTCAAGAAAGCGCTGGAAAGTATCCGAATGGCCGACTACTACTTGGCCGAACAGAAAGGCTGGATGCTCTATCTGGAAGGCTCCACTGACTTGGCCATCTTGCGGCGCTTAGCCCAGCGTTTGGAACACCCGTCAAAATCAGTGCTCCACGACTCGGTACCGGTTATCTATCTGGGCAGCAACCAGCCGCAAGAAGCAAGGGACCATTTTCATGGTTTGCGCGAGGCGAAACCGAATCTGGTCGGATTCACTTTGTTCGACCGGCTCGACAAGGAACTGCAAACCGGCTCCCAACTGACTGAACGCATGTGGTCTCGCCGCGAGATCGAAAACTACTTGGTCACGCCCGCCAGCCTGCGCGCCTTTGTACAGCTCGGTCTCGGTGACGATCTGGTCTCGCAAGCAGAACGCATGACCCGTCTGGAAACACTCGAAGTCTGCCAGACAGAGTTGATCAACGCCTTGCGGCTGACAACCGAGGACGACCCCTGGGGGCCGGATATCAAGGTTACCGACGAATTTCTCGACCGTCTTTTCAAGCTTTATTACGAGCGCCTCGGCACGCCCCAGCAAACTTTCAAGCGCGACTATCACGGCCTGGCTGATGTCATTCCCATCGAGGAAATCGATCCGGAGGTCGGAGCAGTACTTGACGCCATTTTGGACGTGGCCAACCACGCCGCACCCGCCAAGTAATCATGGCCCGCCCCGAAGCCTACGATTTGTCGGATGCCGAAAAGCGCGACCTGATCGCGCTGATTCAGGCGGGCAAGGCGCTGCCGGAGAAGTACCGTTTCATCCTCTTTGCCGACAAGCGCGAAGTCGAGCTGGTGTGGAACGGCAAGAGCCACGACGTGTGCACCACCGTGCTGCCCTTTCAGACGCTCGAACATATCGACGAGCCGCGCCGCGAAGCTCCGGAAATCCAGAGCAGCCTGTTCGACCCGCGCGGCCGGCAGATCAAGGGTTGGACCAACAAACTGATCTGGGGCGACAACAAGCTGATTCTCTCGTCATTGAAGAGCGGCGCGCTGCGGCGGCAGATCGAGGAAACCGGCGGACTCAAGCTGATCTACATCGACCCGCCCTTCGACGTCGGCGCCGACTTTTCGATGGACATCGAAATCGGCGGCGAGACCTTCCACAAGGAAGCCAACCTGCTGGAGCAGATCGCCTACCGCGACACCTGGGGCCGCGGCGCCGATTCGTTCATTTCGATGATTTACGAGCGGCTGATTTTGATGCGGGATTTGCTGGCGGAGGATGGGAGTATTTATGTGCATTGCGATTGGCGGGTGAATAGCCATATCCGCCTTGCACTCGCCGAAGTATTCGGAGGTGGCAATTTCCGAAACGAAATCGTGCGGATTAAATGCAACCCGAAAAACTACACAACATCGGCTTTCGGAAATATTCACGACACTGTTTTCTTTTTCACAAAATCGGAAGGGACAAAACTCAACCGCATTCTCGAAGAGCGAGACGACACGCAATTAGCGACAGATTTTTCTCAAGTTGAAGCAAATACAGGCCGACGCTATACGACTGGAGCATTGCACGCGAAAGGCATTCGTTACGGAGCGACTGGCAACGCATGGCGAGGCATCATCCCGCCGTCTGGAAATCATTGGCGCTACGTTCCCGAGACACTCGACCGCTTTGACGCTGAAGGGCTAATTGAATGGTCATCAACAGGGAATCCACGCCTCAAGCGCTACGCTGACGAGGACGAAGGCAAAGCGGTTCAGTCGATTTGGGAATACAAAGACCCAGGGGATCGAGTCGCTGATTACGCCACCCAAAAACCCGAAGCCCTGCTCGAACGCATCATCAAGGCTAGCAGCAACGAAGGCGACCTCGTCGCCGACTTCTTCTGCGGCTCCGGCACCACGGCGGCCGTCGCCGAAAAGCTCGGCCGCAAATGGATCGCCACCGATCTCGGCAAGTTCGGCATTCACACGACGCGCAAGCGCCTGATCGGCGTGCAGCGCGCCCAGCAGGCCGAGGGCAAAGCCTTCCGCGCCTTCGAGGTGCTGAACCTGGGCCGTTACGAGCGGCAGGCTTATCTCAACGTTTCCGGCCGGCTTTCTCGCGCGCAGAAGGAAGCCGCGCTGGCGCAAAAAGAAGGCGAGTTCCGCGAGCTTATTCTCAGGGCATACAAGGCGCAACCGCTGGAAGATACTAGTTTCTTCCACGGCCGCAATGCCGGTCGCCTCGTCGTCATCGGCCCGATCAACTTGCCGGTCGGCCGCCTGTTCGTCGAGGAAGTGATCACCGAATGCCGCAAGCGCGGCGCCTCGCGGGTGGACATGCTAGCCTTCGAATTCGAGATGGGCCTGTTCCCCGCCGCGCTCGACGAAGCGAAGAACAAGGGCATCGACCTGACGCCGAAGTACATCCCGGCGGAAGTTTTCGACAAGCGCGCCGTGGATCGCGGCCAGGTGGTGTTCCATGACATCAGCTTCATCGAGGCGACGCCGCGTTATGCGAAGAAAGACAAATACACGCTGCAAATCGAACTCACCGACTTCTCGGTCTATTACACCCAGGGCGCCATGGAGGCAGCCATCGCCAACCTCAAGGAAGGCAAGTCGCAGGTGGTCTGCGAGGCCGGCCAACTGCGCAAGATCGTCAAGGACAAGCAGGGCGTGGTCAGCCGCGAATTGCTGACCCGCGAATGGACCGACTGGGTGGATTACTGGGCGGTGGATTTCGATTACCAGTCGCGCAAGGAAATCATTCGGGTGGCCCGCGACATGGGCATCGAGGGCAACTTGCCCGGCATCGAACCGGCACAGGCCAGTCTTCCCGAGTTCGAGGAACGCTGGACCGGCGGCTACATTTTCGAGAACGAGTGGCAGAGCTTCCGCACCCGTCAGGAGCGCAGCCTCGAACTCATCTCCGCACCGCACACGTACACCCGGCCCGGCCGCTATATCGTGGCGGTCAAGGTGATCGATATTTTTGGTAACGACACCATGACGCTCGTCCCGGTGAGCGTCGGCTGATTCAACTTTCCACAGGAGTCCTTTATGAACGTCCCCGCAAATCTCAAATACGCCGAGTCCCACGAATGGGCTCGCCTCGATGCCGATGGGCTTGTCACCGTTGGCATTACCGATCACGCCCAGGAAGCGCTTGGCGATATTGTCTTTCTGGAGTTGCCGGAAATCGGCCGGACTTTGAATGCCGGCGAGGAATGCGCCGTGGTCGAATCGGTCAAGGCCGCTTCCGACATCTACGCGCCGATTGGCGGCGAGGTTGTCGCCGTGAATCAGGAAGCCATCGACACGCCAGAGCAGGTCAATGGCGACGCCTATGCCGCCTGGCTATTCAGGCTGAAGCCCGCCGCTGTCGGCGAACTCGACAGCCTCCTTGATGCGGCGGCGTATGCGAAGGTAGCCGACGACAATTGACAAGTTGCGA
>CAISUK010000693.1 GCA_903888645.1 uncultured Pseudomonadota bacterium
AAGCCAGGGAGTCCATCATTGGCGACGCGGTGTCAGACTCGACGGTGGCGTCGGCAGGGTATTTACGTCTGCCCGACTTGGGTTTCTCAATTGGGCCAACGCCATCGGAAGGCAGCTCCGCGCCGAACTTTTCCGGTAACAACAAGGACTATTCGGTCAGCGGAAAGATTCCCTGGAAGTCACTTGGCATTCCCCCATTACGCGACAGGCAGGGCGAGTGCCTCTGGTATGCGGTTTCCGGCCATTTCAAGAACAATCCCAAAACCGACGCGCTCAACTGGGATACCCGGGGGCAAATCGATGTTGTCGACGGCAACGGCAATGTCATCGCCAGCAATGTCGCTGCCTTGATCGTGGCGCCGGGAGCGGCGCTCGACGGCCAGGAGCGGACGCTGGCGGATCCGGCTTACCGGCAATGTGGCGGTAATTACGACCTTCGAAATTATCTCGATTCCCATGACATCGGTAACGCCGTATCCGGGCAGGTCAACTACTTTACGGGCAGCACCAACAACAGAGTCGCTTCCAGCGTCAGCAATAAACAGTTCGTGTTGGCCAGCAGCGCCCACTATAACGATCGCTTCCTCTACGTCACGGCGGACGACATCTTTCGGTCGATCATCCGCAGAACCGACTTCAAGACGCAAGTCGCCAGCCTACTCGACGATCCCATTTTTCGGAGTTATCTCCAATCGGTTTCGATTAGCGGCCCCAAGGGCACGGCCAGCGTTGTCTGCACCTACCCGGGAACTTCAGGAAATCCGAAGACAACCTCATCGGCCGACAACAATTCGTTCTGCAACAATTGGCTGGAGATGCTGTTGCTGACACAGCTGTCGACGCCGACATGGATAACAATCGACGCTTCGCATACGGCGGCATGCAGCCGGGTACTGATTTTTGCCGGTCAAAAGACCGGAGCGCAAGTCCGCGGCACAGTAACCGACAAGGCGAATAGTGCCAACTATCTTGAGGGCGCAAATGCGGCCGCCTTTGGCTCCCCAGCTGCCAACTCCGCCAACTTTGTCGGCTCGTCCACTTTCGCTTGGAATCAGCCTGGCGCTGATCTATTGAGGTGTCTGCCGTGAGCAGCGCAGAGCCTGTCATCACGCTGCACGCCGGTTTCTCGCTCACCGAAATGGCAATCGTGCTGGTAATCGTCGGGCTGCTGCTCGGGGGCGTCCTGGTGCCGCTATCGGCGCAGATCGACGCGGCAAATGCCTCTGCAAATCAAAAGGCCATGACCGAAATTCGCGATGCATTGATCGGTTTTGCCATCGCCAACGGACGCTTGCCCTGCCCGGCACTTGCCGTCACACCGAGCGGCACGGTTACAGCCGGTCTCGAACCCGCGCCGGTTTTGCCCGGCGGCTGCGCCAATGCTGCCGGTGTTCTGCCTTGGGCGACCCTCGGTGTTGGCGAAACCGATGCCTGGGGCCGCCGCTACACTTACCGGATTGCGCCGGAATTCACGCGAGCGGTACCGCAGGCCAGCTTCAATTCAGGCTGCGCGCCGCCGATCGTTC
>CAISUK010000694.1 GCA_903888645.1 uncultured Pseudomonadota bacterium
ATCCGGAAACTGAAGGATGTTTTTCGGCATTCCCCTTTTGATATAGTCTGGATGTGCGATTTGCCGGACGAGGACACTGACCAGAAACGGACGATTGCGGAATCCCTGACCCGACGGGTGCCGTTCAGCACCGATGAATTGATGACCAAGGGATTGTCTTTGCTCTTACGAAAGAGACCTCATTAGCAACCAAGAGGCGATCATGCGCTACTTGCCCCTGACCGCCCGCAATCCCGTAGGCAGCATCTGGCTGAGGCGAACGTAGAACAAGGCCAATAAATATGCAGCGATCCAAATGGTTACAGGCAGTCTCGTGGTGCTGCGAGATGAAGAACATCCCATTCACCATTTTGATTGTGCTCTGCGCCCTTTCTCTGGCCTCACGCTTACTGCTGATGCTCCGATGAAGACAACATGCTCATGTTTCAATTCGAGAATGTTGATACTCGTCAAAGGGTCCGTCCTCATTCTTCTCGGTTATTGGTTTGTTTATGCATTGGTGGTTCCAGTGACGATTTGGGACGCGCATACCTATAACCTCGCACGCTTGCTCATCATTCGGTTTGGCGGTCTCTTCAGCAACACAGTCTGGAACACGGAGCGCCAAATCGCTTGGCCGTGGACATTCGATGCAGTTCATTACCCATTCCTTTTGGTCGGATGGGGCTATGCTCTGCCCAGTTTCGCTTGTTTTGCTGGTTCTATGATCATCGTATTCCACATGGTGAAGAAGACCTACGGGGAACGATGCGCCTGGTACTGCTGCCTGGCGATGCTGGCCCTGCCGACCCTTGTGTTTCAAGCCACGAGCACGAAGAACGACTTGGCAGTGGTCTTTGGCATCAGTTGCTGGGTTTATACACTGTGGCGTTTCCGCAGCGAGGGTTCACGGATTTTTCTGTTCTTAGCTGCGCTCGCGCTTTGTTTCGCCGCCGGAGCGAAATCGGCGGGAATCCCTCTCGCGATTCTCCTGTCAGGAGCTACCATTTGGCGGCTACGACATGATTGGCAGTCTATGAAGCAGTTTTTAAGTTGGTTGCTGCTGTGCTTGATTCTGTTCGGCAGCACTGAAATTTATCTCAATAACTGGCTCACCTACGGCCACCCGCTCGGGCCAGCAGAGATCAGAGGACATCTGAACCCTGATGGTGTCAGTGGGATGATGGCGAACTTCATCCGCTACACCATTGGCTCTGTCAACTTGGGCGTCGACGTCGCTGATCAGCAGAGCCCGATTCCTGCCAAACTGGCGGATTTGTGCCGCGCCATACTGAACGTCACCGGACTGAAGAACAAGGGATACCGATGGGATTTCAACGACTCGAATCTGCAGTTTCTTAAGATCGGATGGGAGGGCGCAAGCGACTTTGGTCCTCTCGGCACTTTGAGCCTTTTGACCGCGGGTTTCGTGCTGTTGAGCCGGTCGGCAAAGTACATACTTTGGAGAATGGCGGCCGCAGGATTTGCCAGCTTGCTGCTGGTTTGCGCCACCGTCTCTTGGATGCCATGGAATATGCGCTTCCTGCTTCTACCGTTCCTGCTGTTCAGCCTCACCACAGTAATTCTGTTCACTTCGGAAACGAAGGGATTGCTGGGAAGAATGGTCATTCTGGCTCTTTCGCTCTTCTCCGCCGTGGCCTTCCCCTTGTACTCCTTCAATAAGGGGCCAAAGGATCTCTGGCTGTCCTTGGCAGACCGTCCAGCCATGACAACCAAAGAACACCCAGCCATGTTGGAAATCGTCAGAGACCTTGAAACGAGGAAGGCCGAAATTGGAACCGCGCCGGTCCTTCTTGTCGCCGGCGGCGATTCTTGGGTTTTGCCCATCCTGCAATTGCGAGACCCGCAGGTTAGACCGCTTCCCCAGATTGATCTGCCGCACCTCCGTCAAATCTCATCACAACGAGGCGGCCAGTCCCTCTACATCCTGACATTGAATCGCCTGCTGGGATCAGACTGCCCTGCGACTCTCATCAAAAAATACGCAGAGCAGGACTCGGCCTTGTTCTTGTGGTCGACGTCGGGATCGACGGCAATCCCTGCTTCGCAAGACAGCGCGCTCGCCTTTACACTTGCCTCGGGCTGGCACCAAGTTGAACACAACGGGGCTGACTGGTTGTGTTGGACCGACAGACGTGGCCGCATCACGGTGACGACCGTGACGAACACGACGGTTGTCCTTACAGGAGAAATTCACTCAGCCCGGCGACCGAATCAGGCG
>CAISUK010000695.1 GCA_903888645.1 uncultured Pseudomonadota bacterium
CCTCGACCCGCGCGCCGACGATTATGTCCGGCACATTTTCGGCAGTGGTCGTTACATGGTGCTCGACCGCATCGAGCGACTGCCTGAACGGCTGCCGGCACTTTATTTGGCGCTCACGGGGTAAAAACTCTGGTACAGCTGGCGTGCCGGCTGAAGGGTCGGCGATAAGCTTGCGGCAGCCCGACTATCGGGTTCCGCGCTGATGGAAGCCAGCCTGTACCAGAACTGATCCCAGGATCACCACCACGCCTGCGTAGAAGGGCCAGCGCAGTTGCTCGCTTTCGCCGAGAAACAACGCGGCAATCAGGATGGCGTAGACCGGCTCCAGGTTAACCGCCAGCTGAGCGCTGAAAGCCGTGACTTGGCGCAATGCCACGATGGACAGCGCGAATGGCAGAAGCGTGCAGGCAATGGCCAGAACCAATAAAAGAACCATATCGCTTTGTCCCGGCCATGCGAAGGCAATACCGAACGCCGGCCAGAGAGGAATCGGCATGCCGAGAAACAGGACACCGGCGCCCATTTCTATTGCGGTCAATGCCAGCGCCGGCACCTGCATCGTCAATTGCTTATTGACGATACTGAAAATGGCGACGAGAAATGCAGCCAGCGCGCCGAGCGCGAAACCTTCCAGCATATTCGCTGGGATGCCACCCACCACCAATGCCACGCCAGGAATTGAAATGACGGCCAGAAACACCTCGCGCCTGACTAGTCCTTGCTGCGCCAGATAGGGTTCTGCCAGCGCGAGAAACACTGGAGCCAGCGCGATGCAGGTCACCGCGACCGATGCGTTGGAAAGTTTGATCGCAGCGTAGAAGCAGAGCCAGTGCAGCGTTACGACAATACCTGCGCTCAAGCCGAGTAGCAGTTGGCGACGCGTCAGGCGCGCAATCTGTCGCCAGACGGACGGCCAAAACAAGAGGCAGACACTAACAATCAGCACACGCCAAAACACCAAGGGTATAGCCGGCAGCGATATCAGCTTGCCGAGTATTGCAGTAAAACCCCAGAGCACCACGCAGAAGTGAATTTGCAGATGCGGGTTATTCCAGACGCGCGGCTTCGGCGAATTCACGAATGCGCCCGACAAAATTTGGCCCGATGGGTCGTTGCGATTAGCACGGATCGAAGAGTCCCGCAAGGCCTACGAGTGATCGAGAAAAGACGCGCAAGTGCTACCCGAGAAGTATTCCACGCCTGCATTTTCACGCTTGCGCGACATTGCAAGATCATGGCGTGGCGACAACTGAAATGATACCGCGCGATATTGACGCCTGCGCTCGATGTGGTTGGACGGTAGGCACATAAATTTGCGCCATTGGCTGCCAGAGCTGAAATACTTCTGAAACTAATGCGCCTCTGCCAGCTTTGACGCGAATTATGCTGGTTGTCCAGTCAGCCAGTATTATTGCGAGCTACCGACTTTTTTCGGAAGCGAACCCATGAGTCACCCACTCGATGTCGCCATCATCGGCGGTGGCCACAACGGCCTTGTTACCGCCGCCTATCTCGCACGTAAAGGCCTGTCGGTGGGGGTATATGAAGCGCGATCGAGCATCGGTGGTGCGGCCGTCACTGAGGAGTTCCATCCGGGTTTCCGCAATTCGGTGTGTTCGTATCTGGTCGGGCTGCTGAGTCCGCTCGTCATCGCCGAACTCGGTCTGCACCAAGCCGGTCTGCAAATAGTGCAGCGCCCAGCCGACGATTTTCAAGCGCTGCCCGATGGTCGTTACCTTTTGCATACCAGCGATGTCGCCGCCTACATGCGCCAGCTGGAGTCGCTTTGCCCGGGCGATTCCACCGGATACCAGGCGTTTGAGGCAGACTTGGCCGAGGTAGTCGGGCCAGTCAACGCACTGATGAACAGGACCCCACCCAATCTCGGCGGCGGCTTTCCGAGCCTCATCGATGCAATCAGCGCAGCTCTCGAAACACGCGCACTGACGGCCCATGGGCAAGTCGTTCTGGCGCGTCTCATGACGATGTCGGCGGCTGACTTCCTGGGACATTACTTTCGCGGTGAAGCAGTCAAGGGTGGCTTCGGATGGCTCTCGGCAGTCGGAAACTTCCAACCCCCGACCGCACCCGGCACAGC
Source organism: uncultured Pseudomonadota bacterium (assembly GCA_903888645.1). Lineage (GTDB taxonomy): Bacteria > Pseudomonadota > Gammaproteobacteria > Burkholderiales > Rhodocyclaceae > CAISUK01. Next base: position 2,099 of record CAISUK010000695.1, read on the forward strand.
TTATGTGTTGTTGCATCACAGTTTCGGCGAGTCAAGTTCGCAACAAGCGGCATGGGGCCACGCGATCGGTGGCATGGGGGCCATCAGCAATGCGATTGCCAAGGTCGCGCGAGGCGCCGGCACGAAAATCGAAACGGGTGCTCGCGTTGCCCGGATCACGACGCGGGGCGGAATTGCCAGCGGCATCGTGCTCACCGACGGGCGTGAAATCGCAGCACGGCGCGTTGTCGCCAACGTCAATCCGCAGATCCTTTATGGCAGTCTCATAGACCCGGAACTGCTACCGGATGAAGTCAAGAGTCTGATGGCAAATTATCGCAACCACTCGGCGACGTTGCGCATGAACGTCGCTCTCTCCGAACTTCCCGACTTCAAGTGCCTGCCGGGAACCCGCCAGGGGACACATCACTGTGGGTCGATCCTGATCTCGCCGTCACTCGGATATCTCGAACAGGCCTATGACGACGCGAAGACGGGAAGCTGGTCGCGCCGGCCGGCGGTTGAAATGTGGATATCATCAACCATAGATGACACGCTCGCCCCACCGGGCCAGCATGTAGCGAGCCTGTTCTGCCAGCATTTCCATAAACAACTATCCGATGGCCGCAACTGGGAGGATCACCGCGAGGAGGCCGCAGACGCCGCCATTCGAGTCATTACCGAAGCCGCGCCGAATTTCGCGCGTTCAGTCATCAGTCGCAAGGTACTGACACCGAGCGACCTGGAGCGAGAATTTGGTCTAAGCGGTGGCGACATCTTCCATGGTGCCCTGCACTTTGATCAGCTATTCTCGATGCGCCCCACGCCGCGTTACGCCGACTACCGCACACCCGTGCCGGGTCTGTATCTTTGCGGCTCCGGCGCACACCCCGGCGGCGGGGTGACCGGTATTCCGGGACGAAATGCGGCCCGCGAGATTCTTCACGATCTGCGCGCTTGGCGCGCCCGCGCGCCTGGTCGCTGAAGCGCAATTCGTTGTTGTCACCTTTGCTGGCCGTATCAAGACAAACTCGGCGAACATCTTCCCGAAGTCAGGTCCGGTAACATTTCCACATGAACCGCTCTGCCTTGATTTGTATTGCGCGTCACGGTGAAACAGACTGGAATCTTTCCGGAACACTTCAGGGCTGGATTGACATACCCATCAACGCGCAGGGCCGGCGTCAGGCTGATGAAATGGCGGCAAGCTGCGCCACTGAGAATTTCTCCAGCATCTGGTCGAGCCCCCTGCTACGGGCGCGCGAGACCGCAGAGATTATTGCAGCGGCGCTGCGCCTGCCACTCCCGCTGTTCCACGATGGACTGAGGGAACGCTGCTTCGGGGCAATTCAGGGAATTCCAAAAGCAGAACTGGCGGAGTTGAATCCGGTCTTGCTTCAGCAATTACTCAAGCGAAATCCGGCCACACATTTCGAAGGCGGCGAGTCGATGAACGAGTTCGCGACGCGCGTACTGGAAGCCATCAGAGATATTGCCGCGCTTCATCCCGGGCAACGCATACTGACGATCACCCATGGCTGGGTCATGGATGTACTGACAAGGCAGATAAACGGACTACAAGCCAATGCGATTCTCAACTTGAAGCGGAAGAACGGGGAAACCTTGTGGCTGGAGGTATGGGGCCAATCCATCCAGGCCGCTCGCTGATTTGTTGTGCACGCGGCCCGGTCAATCCGCCGCCATCTGGCGAAGATCTGCCACCAGACAAATCTTCGCCAATAAGCGCTTGCTGCGACGACTTTGCGATGACCTTCAATAAGCCTTCGCCATCGCCGTGCTCTGGTTGAACATGTAGATGACCGCGGAACGGATTTCCGGATCGGTCAGGTCGCCCATGCCACCACGTGGCGGCATCGCCCCATGGCCGTGAATGGCGGTACCGACTACCTTGTCCAGACCTCGGCTGACGCGACCGATCCAAGCTTGCTGATCGCCGATTCTGGGTGCGCCGAATTTGCCCTCGCCGTGGCACTCGACACACTTGGCTTGCACGATCTGTTGGCCGGTGCGCGGTCCCAGCGCCGTCTGACTCACGGGCTCGACCCAGGACTTGCCGGTTTGATTGACCATGTAGGTGACTGCGCGCTCGATCTCCAGATTACTTAGTTCCGGATTGCCGCCGTGCGCAGGCATCTTGCGAATGCCATTGAGCGCATGCTGGGTAAGATTGGTCAGCCCTTGCGCCGTGCGTTTGTCCCAGGCGTTGCGGTCGCCGATTTTCGGCGCGCCAACCTTGCCACTTCCATGGCAGTTGATGCAAACGCTACTGACCACTTCCTTGCCGCTGCGATCGGCGCCCCAACTCAGCGTTGCCGAAAACAGGAAGGGAACGGCGGCGAGGCTGGCGATGATCCCGCTTCGCAACAGGCGAAACGAGGGTTTGGCAGGCGCGCGAATTTCGTCTTGGCGGGCTGAGTTGCTCATTTTCTTCTCTCCTTGGTTACTGGGAAAACACCTTTCCCAATTCTTGTTAGAACGGCCATTCCTCGACAATCCGTTGAATGATCGCGAAAGAGTCGCCGCCGACCAATCGGCCGGCCATCGCGGTATAGACAATCCCTGCTAATGGGATCAAGCCAAAGAGAAAGACAGTGTGGCAACTGGCGGAATGCCGAGTCATGGCGATCTTACCCGCTTGTGTCAGCCGGACCGACGGCGCAGCCTCCCAGGCAAGCAGTGAAGTCTTTGAATTCAAGTTCGCCATCACGATCTCCGGTGCGTATCGGAGTCGGGATGCGAAGCGCTGCGGGTTGGGCAGCGGGTCGGTCAGGATACGTTTTCTGGTATCCCGGCGGCCCGGCTGGCTTAGAGTTTCCTCCTTAGCCCCGCGGCTTTGCGCCCCCGACTTTCGACGGGTTTGCCAAATCTGTGGCGCCATCGTAGTCCGGGGTAAACGCCGCACGCAATGGGTACTTACCCTACTTTTGCGTTGCCCTGCGAAGTGTTTAACGGACCATTCCGGTGTGGCCAAAGGCAACCCGAGACGACCGCATTGTTCACACAAATCGCCGGCATGAAGATGACCAGGCCATCCGCTTGCCAAGACTTCCTGCCTGGCGTGTGACCGAAGCATAACTTTTTCTTCATCGCCCCTAAGGTAAAGGCCATTGGTTTAGACTGCGCAAAATTCTAATACCCTACCGGGAGGACGCTCATGCCACGCATCGCTGACCTCAGGATCTGGATCCGCCTGACTGCCGCCATCTGGTTCATGCTGGTCATTGCCTGGAATAGCCTGATTTTCTGGGAGAGCCATGTCAATCGGGAAACCGCCATCGAACAGGCCCGACAATTCGCTGCCACCATGCATGAAACCACCCTGGCCGGTCTCACCGGGATGATGATTACCGGCACCGTCGGGCAGCGCGAAGTCGTTCTCGATCAGATCAAGCAGTTGTCCGTCATCCGCGACCTGCGCGTATTGCGCGGTGATCCGGTGATCAAGCTGTTCGGCGCCGGCAAAGGCGGCGAAGGCGATCCGGA
>CAISUK010000696.1 GCA_903888645.1 uncultured Pseudomonadota bacterium
TCAAAGCGGCGGGCGTCCATGAATTCGGACGAGAATAAGGGCATCAATTCCCATCTATTCTGAGGTATAAAAATAGTCATTGTAAACAGTTGTTTACAGTGGTACCGTGATTTGTCGTCACTTTGACAGATCCCGAGCTACCGCTATTCGTCCAGTCGTTCGCCCACCCCCTGCGCCATTCACCGCCGCGATGCTGATTCAACGGATCGGTGCGGCTTTTATGGGGATGCCCGACACACGAGGCAAGAGTAACAACCTGCGCTATGCGATGGAAGATGCGGCGCTTTCTGCCTTCTCGATATTCTTCACCCAGAGCCCGTCGTTCCTCGATAGTCAGGTCAGAATGCAGAAGCAGCAGGGCAAGAACAACGCAGCATCGCTCTTTGGTGTGCACCAGATTCCCTGCGACAACCAAATTCGTAATCTGCTTGATCCCGTGCCGCCGGAAACGCTGTTTCCGCTCATGGCCACGATCTGCGACGAACTGTACCGTGATGGCCATCTCGAACGCTTTCGCTCGATCAACGGTACCTTCCTGATCGCCCTGGACGGGACGGACTTCTTTTCCTCGGAGAAGATAGGCTGTCCCTCCTGTACGCAGTCCACACTCAAAAATGGCAAGACCCTGAATCGCCATATCGCGGTCACGCCCGTGCTGGTGGCGCCAGGCCAGAACAATGTGATTGCACTGGCACCCCAATTTGTTCAACCACAGGATGGTCATGACAAGCAGGACTGCGAGCTGGCGGCATCCGGTCGCTGGCTTGACCGGTGGGGTGCGCACTATGCTTCTTGGGGCGTCACCTATCTGGGCGACGATCTGTATTGCCACCAGCGGCATTGCCAGCGGGTGCTCGAACACCACGCCAACTTCTTGTTTACCTGCAAACCAGACTCGCACGCGACCCTGTACGAATGGATCGCTGACTTCTCCCGCATGGATGGTGTGACCACCGTCGTTCACCCCCGCCGAATTGGCAAGAAGTCATTCACCGATACCTACCGCTACGTCAATCAGGTACCCCTGCGCGACAGCGACGATGCCCTGATGGTCAATTGGTTCGAACTCGTCACCACCGATGCCCAAGGCGACGTCATGTTCCGCAATGCCTGGGCAACATCGCATCGCATTACTGCCGACAATGTCGCGGCATTTGCCACCGCTGGCCGTGCCCGGTGGAAGATCGAGAACGAGAATAACAACACGCTCAAAACCAAGGGCTACCACTTCGAACACAACTTCGGTCATGGCCAGCAGCATCTGTCGAACCTGTTTGCGACCTTGATCCTGCTTGCCTTCCTGGTTCACACCACGCTTGACTGGATTGATGGGCCGTACCACGCCGTGCGCGACTCGCTGCCATCACGACGGACATTCTTCGAGCATCTGCGCGCCTTGATCCAGTACTTGCCGTTCGATGATTGGAATCAGCTGATGCAGTTCATGCTCAAACGCCTCGATCCCGATCCACCAGACACCAGCTAGGCGACCTTCGCCATCTCAAAGTTATTTCCCACCGTATTTCAACCCGATTTCAAAATGAGAACTGCTGGGATCGCACACCGCCGCCAGACGCTGCTCAGGCAAGTCATGTAGCCAACTTCCGTTGCGACGGTCAAA
>CAISUK010000697.1 GCA_903888645.1 uncultured Pseudomonadota bacterium
CCCAGCCGTGACGAGGGATGCGGCGGCCGGATGGAACAAGGACGTCCCAATCCCCGCGACAAGCAGGAGAACGACGAGCCAACCGTAGCTCCCTGCGCGGCCGACGAGACGACTTCCAGGTCTTCACGCTTGATCTTGTTGATATCCACTTGTTCGATATGGACCAGGCGCAACAGGTGCTGCACCGGGCGTGGCATGTTGCGGCCGCTCTCATAACGGGAGCCACCACTCTGAGTGACACCGAGCTTCGACCAGAACTGCTGCTGATTCAGGCCGAGTTTACGCCGGATTTCACGTGAATCAACTTTCTCGTTCGCTTTCATTCGCTTAATCCTCTTTTCTGGAAAGGGTAATGACCCCTGGTTATTTACGTATATTACCGAAGTAATATGCCTCTCATTATATGCATTATTGGAAATACATACAAGCTTGGCATACCTTCTTTTATAGAAGTGTTTTTATCCGGAATATTTGGCATCAGCGAAGGGTCTTTTGGCGGCTGGCCAATAAGGGCAGACGCATACACGCCCGGCATGGCCTGCGTTTTGACCCCGGCAGCGCCGCTCAGTTCATCCTGGCGGTGCAGCGGCGCTCAACTCTCGGTGCACGGGCAAAACGACGCAGAAACTCGAACCTTGGCCTGGCGTGCTCTGCACCTCGATGCTGCCGCCATGGCGGGCGACGATGCCGTGGGAAATTGACAGACCAAGACCCATGCCGACGCCCACCGCCTTGGTCGTATAGAAGGGATCAAAAATGCGCTTGAGCTGCTCCGGGGTCATGCCGCAACCCTTGTCGGCGATTTCGACCCAGACCAGCTTTTCGCCTCGGCAACCCGAGCGGAGGGTGACGGTTCCACGCTCGGCAGGATCGCCAATGGCCTGCGCCGCATTGACCAGCAGGTTGAGAAAGACCTGCGCAATCTGCGCCGGGATGCACTCGATGTCGGGGATGACGGCGAGATCCCTGACGATGTCGGCGCGATACTTGATTTCATTATTGGCAATGGTAAGGGCCGAGTCTAGACAGTTGTTAAGATTGGCGACGTCCCATGTTGAATTGCTGCCGCTACGGGCAAAGTTCTTGAGATCGAGGACAATTTTTTCGACCCGGGCGATGCCATCCTGGGACTGCGCGAGCAAATCCTGAATGTCTTTCCGGATGAAGCGCAGATCGCACTTGGCCTTGTATGCCTGCAGATTCCGCAGCGCTTCGCTATCCGGGGGCAGCATCGACTCGATGGCTTCGTAACGGTTGAGCGTCTCCTGAAAATCATCGACGTAGGAGCGCAAGCGACCGAAGTTCGACTTCACGAAGCCGATCGGATTGTTGATCTCGTGGGCAATGCCGGCTGCCAGCTGGCCGACCGATGCGAGCTTTTCCGACTGGAAGAGTTGCTCCTGGACTTCGCTAAGGCGGAGATTGTCCGCCGCAACCTGCATTTCCAGACGGGCGCTCTGCGCCGCCAAAAAATCCTGATATTTCTTCAATTTCAGCAAGTTGCGCACGCGCATCAGCAACTCGGCTTTTTGCACCGGTTTGGTCAAAAACTCTTCGGCGCCACACGCCAGAGCCTGCATGCACGAGTCGCGGTCGTTCAGCGCCGAGACGATGATGATTGGAATATTGCTGGTCGCGGTATTGCCCTTGAGCTTGCTGGCCACTTCGAAGCCATTCATGCCCGGCATCATGATGTCGAGCAGGATCAGGTCCGGCAGCTGTTCCGCAATAATGGCAAGGGCCTCTTCCCCCGAATAGGCGGCGAGGATCGTGCCGGCCACATCCTTCAACTGTGCGCTAAATACCGCGACGTTGATCTTCTCGTCATCGATAATCAGAATGGTACAGTCGGGATCGGCCATAGAATTCAGCTATTGCAGGTGGCCAGGAGATTGCGCTGTTTGATCATTGCCACAGTTTTTGAAGTTCTCGAGCGTGAAGCGCATTGTCCTAGCGATGGCTGTTCAAGTGCCGCATGGCCCGGTCAAGACCATCGAGCGTCAGGGCAAACATGCGGCCACCCATGATGCTGCGGATGATATCTGTGGATTGCCGATATTGCCACAATCGTTCCGGCTCCGGATTCAGCCAGGCCGCACTCGGGTAGGTGGAGAGCAGTCGGCCCAGCCATACGGCGCCTGCCTCTTCGTTCATCGCCTCGACATTGCCGCCTGGCTGCAGGATTTCGTAGGGGCTCATGGTGGCATCGCCGACCAGGATCAGCTTGTAATCCAGTCCATACTTGTGCAGCACTTCGCTCAATGGTACCCGTTCCGCATGGCGGCGGCGGTTGTCGCGCCAGACATTGTCATAGATGCAATTGTGGAAATAGAAAACCTCGAGATGCTTGAATTCGCTCTTGGCGGCCGAGAAAAGTTCTTCGCAGCGCTTGACGTGGTCGTCCATTGATCCGCCGATATCGAGTAATAGCAGCACCTTGATCTTGTTGTGACGCTCCGGGCGCATCTTCAAGTCGAGCCAGCCGGCATTTCTGGCGGTCCCTTCGATGGTGCCGTCCATATCGAACTCGTCGGCCGCGCCTTCGCGGGCAAAACGGCGCAAGCGGCGTAGCGCCACCTTGATATTGCGTGTGCCAATCTCCACCGAGTCGTCAAGATTGCGGAATTCGCGCTGCTGCCAGACTTTGACGGCGGTTCGATTGCCGGCCGACTCGCCGCCGATGCGTATGCCTTCCGGGTGATGGCCGGCGTTGCCGAAAGGGCTGGTGCCGCCGGTGCCGATCCATTTGCTGCCGCCCCGGTGACGCTCGCGCTGTTCATCGAGCCGTTTCTGCAAAGTCTCCATGAGCTTTTCCCAACCGAGTTTCTCCAGTTTGGCCTGGTCTTCGGGCGACAATATTTTCTTCGCCAGGGCGCGCAGCCATTCTTCCGGAAGTGCGGTTTCCAGGGCGGCGATTTGTTCGAGTCCCTTGAAGTATTCGGCGAAGGCCAGATCGAATTTGTCGTACTTGGTTTCATCCTTGACCAGGCAGGTGCGGGCGAGGAAGTAGAAATCGTCGATGCTGTAATCGGCGACCTGACAACGCATGCCTTCCAGCAGGGTCAGGAATTCCTTGGTCGAGACGGGTAGCTGGCGGGCCCGGAGATGCAGAAAGAACTCGGTCAGCATGTCTGCCGGTCGACCGCCGCTTCAGGACTTCTGAAAGGCGACGACCCGGTTGCGCCCTTCGCTCTTGGCTTGATAGAGCGCGATATCGGCGCACTCGATCAGCGTCGCCGCATCCCGGCCGTGATCCGGGAAAACCGCGATACCGGCCGAGAGCGTGATGTGCGTCTGGCCTTCGCCGAGCGAGAAAGCAATGTTGCCGAACGCCGTGCGCCACTGCTCGGTGCGCTGTTTTGCCGTTTCGGCAGGCATCCGCGGCAGGACCAGCATGAACTCTTCGCCACCCCAGCGGCAGGCGATGTCGCCACCCCGGGCGCTGCCCCGGAGCAGGGAACCCAGGGACTTGAGGACTTCATCGCCAGACTGATGTCCGTAGTTGTCGTTGATCCTCTTGAAGTGGTCGATATCGACAATGGCCAGGCAAAGGGTATGGCCATCGCGGGCGGCGCGGCTGAGTTCGCGATCCAGGGTCGCATCGAGGTAGCGGCGGTTGTAAAGGCCGGTCAACGGGTCGCGAATCGCTTGTTCGCGCAATTGTTCCTGCAGGCGATTGGTCTCCTGTATCTGCGACATGAGGCTGTCGTTGGTTCTGTTCACCGCCTCTTCGAGAAATTTCCGTTCGTTGATATCGCGAATCACCGTGAGCAGGCCTTCAATGCCGCCCTGACCGTCATGGATCACGGCAGAAGCCACCTCGCCCCAGAATTGGCCGCCATCGTGCTTGAGCAAACGATAGGCGCGCGGTGGCAACAATTGACCCTGCAGCAGCATTTGCACCCGCGAACGCGCTGCATCGCGATCCTCGGCGTGAATCATGTCGAACAGCGAGCGGCCAAGGATCGAGGAGTTTTCCGGGGTACCGATCATTTCCGCCTGGCGCAGGGAAAAGTAGCTGATACGCCCCTGTGCATCGGTCACGACAATGCCGTCGGGCGAAAGATCGAGCAATTTGCGCAGACGCTCCTCGCTGGCACGGAGCAGTGTTTCGGTCTGCTGTCGTTCGCCAACTTCCTGTTTCAGGCGGCGATTGAGCATCCGCATCCGCCAGGTAAACGGCAGCACCACGGCCAGCAAGAGCAGACTGCCGATCAGCGCGCGAAACAACCAGGTCTGCTCGGCGTGATCGTCGTCGTTGCGGCCATTCGCGCCGCCAAGTGCTTTGGTTGGCGCGGAGGCGGCGTCTGCGGCGGTTGCCGGCGGGCGGTTGTCCCGGGCTGGCGCCGACTGGCTTTCCAGCGCTCCGGCAGACGATATCCCGATCATCGCAGACGTCGCGGCAATCGCGATCAGCAGGGCGGCGTTATAACGAAGGTCCATGCCTTGACCTCTGTCGGTCAGCGATTCTGCCGCGCCATGAAGATCAGTCGTTCGAACAGATGCACGTCCTGCTCGTTCTTCAGTAGCGCGCCGGCGAGTGGCGGCAAGCTGGTCTTGTGCTCCTTGCTGCGCAGAACTTCCGGGGGAATGTCTTCAGCCACCAGGAGCTTGAGCCAGTCGATCAGCTCGGAGGTCGATGGTTTCTTCTTCAGCCCGGGAACCTCACGCAGTTCGAAAAAGACTTCGAGCGCTTCACGGAGCAAGGTCTTCTTTATGTCGGGATAATGCACGTCGACGATCTTCTGCATGGTTTCCCGGTCGGGGAACTTGATGTAATGGAAGAAGCAGCGGCGCAAGAAGGCGTCGGGCAGTTCCTTCTCGTTGTTCGAGGTAATGAATACGATGGGGCGATGACGTGCCTGCACCAGTTGCCTTGTTTCGTAGCAATAGAACTCCATGCGATCCAGTTCGCGCAGCAGATCATTGGGGAATTCGATATCGGCCTTGTCGATCTCGTCGATCAGCACGACGGTCGTTGTCTCGGCTTCGAAGGCCTGCCAGAGCACGCCCTTGACGACGTAGTGGCCGATGTCGCGCACTCGCTCGTCGCCCAGTTGCGAATCGCGCAGCCGAGCCACGGCGTCATATTCGTAGAGGCCCTGTTGCGCCTTGGTGGTCGACTTGATGTGCCATTGCAGCAGCGGCAGGCCGAGCGCTACGGCGACCTCCTCGGCGAGCATGGTCTTGCCGGTGCCCGGTTCGCCCTTGATCAGCAGCGGCCGCTGCAGGGTGACGGAGGCATTGACCGCGAGTTTCAGGTCAGGTGTGGCGACGTATTGTGCTGATCCCTCGAAGCGCATGGGGCGAGTCACTCCAGACCGGCCTTGCGCCGGATACAAGCGAGATAGGCGTTGCTGTCCGGCGGCGCGCTGTCGCGCTGGCTGCGCCAGACCGTTTCGCCGAGGCATTCAAGGATGTCGTGCGCGGCCAGGTGGCGGTCGGCATGGCGGCGCTGAATGGCGTCGAAGGCGCTGCGTATGCCGGGTGGCTGATCGATGGACAATTGTTCCTCAATGGCGAGATGCAACGAGAGATGCAAAAACGGATTGGCCTGGCCATCTTCCGGCGTCCAGTCGCGGTTCAGTGCGGCCTCGCCGCTGGCCAGCAATCCGTGATACTCGGGGTGCTGCCCGACCAGATCGGCGGCCATGGTTTCCAGCGCGGTCAATGGTCGGCGCTCGCCGTACTTTTGCCAGGCTTCGAGGAAAAAACGGCGGGCTTGATCACGCGTCGGGTTATACATTGATTTTATCGCACAGATCGCTGATCGGACAGTCGTGGCATTGCGCCTGGCGCGCCTTGCAGACATAGCGGCCATGCAGGATGAGCCAGTGGTGGGCATGCAATCGGTATTCGGCGGGAACCGATCTTAGCAGCTTTTCCTCGACCGTCCGGGGGGCCTTGCCAGTCGCCAGGCCGGTGCGGTTGGCGACGCGGAAGATGTGCGTATCGACCGCGATGGTCGGCTCGCCAAAGGCGATATTGAGCACCACATTGGCGGTCTTGCGGCCGACGCCGGGCAGCGCTTCGAGCGCGGCGCGGTCATGTGGCACTTCTCCATTATGTCGATCGAGAAGCAAGCGCGACGTGGCCATCACATTTTTTGCCTTGGTCCTGAACAGGCCGATGCTCTTGATGTATTCGCTCAGTCCGTCCTCGCCCAGGGCAAGCATCGCTTGTGGTGTCGGAGCGGCGGCGAACAAGGGGCCGGTGGCGCGATTGACGCCCTTGTCGGTGGCTTGCGCCGAGAGAATCACCGCCACCAGTAGCTGATAGGGCGATGCGTATTCGAGTTCGCCGCGCGGTTCGGGATTGGCGGCCGCCAGGCGGGCGAAAATCTCGCGGCGCTTGGCGGCATTCATCCGGCGGCGCGGAAATTATGCAGTGGCAATTTGCAGCGGCGCCGGCGGCTGGGTGCCGGCCAGGGCACGCCGGGCGGCGCGGGCATCGAGCCAGTTGCGCACGGCGATCAGGCAACCGAGCACGAAAAAGGCGCCGGGCGGCAGGATCACCGTCAGGAAACCGGGGTAGTCGGCCGGCAGAATCTGCACCGCCGTGGCACCGGGAATGATCATCTCGATGCCGCCAAAGAGAGCGCCGGTACCGATGAATTCGCGGATTCCGCCAAGCACCACCAGCACCAGTGTCAGGCCGAGGCCCATCATGGCGCCGTCGAGCGCCGAGGCAATCGGCGGATTCTTGGCGGCGTAGGCTTCGACCCGCGCCAGAACGATACAGTTGGTGACGATCAGCGGAATGAAGATGCCGAGGACATTGTAGAGATCGTGCAGCCAAGCGTTCATGGCGAGGTCGACGACGGTCACCAGCGCAGCGATCACAAGGATGAACACCGGTATGCGAATTTCATAGGGAATCAGGCTGCGCAGCACCGATACCGCCCAGTTCGACAAGGCCATCACGAAAACAGTCGCCAATCCCAGCCCGGCGGCATTGACGAAGCTGTTGCTCATGGCCAGCAGCGGGCACATGCCAAGCAACTGGACCAGGCCGCTATTCTGCTTCCAGAGACCGTTATGGATGATGGCGCGATAGGTCATGGCGATCTCCTCAAAATTTCGCTTGTGCCGGGATAGTGTACAACCGCTCGCGCGCTGCGTTGGCGAAACGCAGGGCGCGGCCGACGGCATTGGTCACTGCCCGCGCGGAAATGGTGGCGCCGGCGCGCTGCTCGAAGCGGCCGCCGTCCTTTATCACTTTCCATTCAGCGGGGTTGATCTGGGCGAAGCCGAGATCGTTGAACTGGGAGATCCACGGCTTGGCCTTGTTCTTGTCTTTCTTCGGATCGATGTAGTCGCCGAGGCCCGGCGTTTCGCGGTGGCCGGTGACGCGGACGGCAATCAGCTCGCCGCTGGCGCGCACCGCCAGGATCAGGCCGATGTGGCCGCTGTAGCCGTCGGTTGCCGCCGCCTCGATCACCAGCGCCGCCGCACTGCCGTTCTTGCGGGCGCGATAGACGCGGGTCGGGATATCGTTGCCGATCTCCGCCGTGGCCGGCAGTTCGATCCAGTCCTTGAGCAATTCATTGTCATAGACGGTGGCCGGCAGTACTTCCCCGATCAACTTCATCTTTTCGCTTTCGGCGCTGGCGGCGATGGTGGTCTTGGTCATCTGGTAGGTGACCGCCATCAGCGCCGTGAAGGCCACCGTGAAAATCGTCAGGATCACCGCCGTGCGCGTCGACATCGTCAGCGCGCCCGGTTCGTGGTGCGACGGCAATTCGGCGGGGGTCAGGTCATCCATGGGGGACGGCCTTGTCGTTCTTGTTCTTGTGACCGAAAACCGGCGGCTGCGTCCACATGTCGATCAGCGGCACGCAGATGTTCATCAGCAGCGTGGCGAAGGCGATGCCATCCGGATAAGCGCCGAAGACGCGGATGATCCATGTCAGCAGTGCTATTCCGGCGGCATAGATCAGCTTGCCGCGCGGCGTCGTAGCGGCGGACACCGGATCAGTGGCGATGAAGAAAGCGCCGAGCATGGCGCCGCCGCTTAGCAGGTGGAACAGCGGCGGGGCAAAACGGTCGCCGCTGCCGAGGTGGAATGCGCCGGCGATCACCGCCAGCGTCGCCAGAAAAGCCACCGGAATATGCCAGGTGATGATGCGCTGCTGAATCAGCCAGACGCCGCCGAGCAGGTAACCGCCGGCCACCCATTCCCAGCCTTTGCCGCCCAGGCTGCCGAAGGCGGCGTTGCTGCCGAAGATGCTATCGACGGTGGTCTTGCTCTCGGTCGTGTGCAGTGCCGTGCGCAGGGCGTCGAGCGGCGTCGCCATGGTGATGGCATCGAGCTGGCGCAAGCCGCCGAAGATCAGGTCCAGTTGACTCGACAGTGTGGCGCTATTGCCCGGTGCCGGCCACTGCGACATCAGTTGCGGAAAGGCGACGATCATGATGCAGAAAGCCGCCATGGCCGGATTGAAGGGGTTCTGCCCGAGTCCGCCGTAAAGATGCTTGACGACCATGATGGCGAACAGCGTGGCGACCACGGTCAGCCACCACGGTGCCAGTGGCGGCAAGGTCAGCGCGATCAGCCAGGCCGTAACCAGCGCCGAACCGTCGCCGAGGAACAGCCCTAGCGGCTTGCGGCGAATCGACAGCATCGCCGCTTCGCCCACGAGTGCGGCAACCGAGGCGAGCGCCAGTTGGACGAGTACCGCCGCGCCGAAGAACCAGACATAGGCGGCGATGCCCGGCAACAGGGCGGCGAGGACGCGCAGCATGACGCTGCGAACGCTGGCCGGCTGGCGGAAATAGGGGGAGTTGAAGGCGCTGCTCATTGCGTTTCCTGATCCGGCGCCGGGGATTTTTCGTCAGTTGACGGACTGGTTGTTTGTTGCTGGCGGGCGCGTTGCAGGGCGGCGGCAATCAGTGCCTTGTTGGCGTCGGCGGTGGACGCTGCAGCATCTTTAGCGTTACTCTCGGCACCACTTTCAACGTTAGCCGCTGCGAGTTTTTCACGCGTCGCCGCAGCCTTGGCGGCCAGCTTGGCGGCTTTTTCCAGTTTCTCCCGCTCGTCGCGCAGCAGCCGGAATTCATAGCGGTCGCGGGCCGTGTCGGCAGATTCTTTTTCCCGCTCGCGGGCCCAGATTTCGGTTTTGGCGAAACGGTAATAATCGACCAGGGGAATGCGTGACGGGCAGACGTAGGCGCAGCAACCGCATTCGATGCAGTCGAAGAGGTTGTATTCCTGGGCCTTGCCGAACAGCTTGGCGCGGGAAAACCAGTACATCTCGAACGGCTGCAGATCGCTGGGGCAGACCTTGGCGCATTCGCCGCAGCGGATGCAGGGCATCTCCGGCGGCGGCGGCGGGAACAGCGCAACCGAACCGGCCAGCACGCAGTTGGCGGCCTTGACCACCGGAACATCGTTGTTGGGCATGGCGACGCCCATCATCGGCCCGCCCATGATGATGCGGTCGGTGTCGGGTTTGGCTTTCGCCAGGAGCAGTAGATCGCCCATCGGTGTGCCGAACAGCACCTCGTAATTGCGCGCCTCGCCGACGTTGCCGGCCACCGTGACGATGCGCGAGATCATCGGCCGACGCAGCGTCAGCGCTTCGAAAATTGCATAGGCGGTGCCGGTGTTGAAGCACTGCACGCCATAATCGGTGGAACGCTCGCCATGCGGCACCTCGATGCCGGTCAGCACGCGGATCAGCTGCTTGGCGCCGCCGGCCGGGTAGCGGGTCGGCACCGCGACGATCTCTATGTTGGCGATGCCGAGCCGGGTCACCGCTGCCTGCATGGCCGCGATCGCTTCCGGCTTGTTGTCCTCGATGCCGACCAGCACTTCGCGGGCGCCCAGCATGTGGCGCATCACCGCCACCCCTTGCAGGATCTCGCTCGCCCGCTCGCGCATCAAGCGGTCGTCGCAGG
>CAISUK010000698.1 GCA_903888645.1 uncultured Pseudomonadota bacterium
CCAGCACGACAACAGCGACCGGAAACATCAGATTGGCGGGAAATGCTGCCAGGAATTGAATTGTCGCCTGCGCCCGCGAGGCAAGCCGCGGGTTCATCCCGATCCAGACACCGACCGGAATCCAGATCAGCGCCGCCAGGAAGATCAGCACGATGACGCGCAGCATCGTATAGCAGCCGAGCACGAAGACGCGGCCGACCTCGCTCCAACCCACTTCGGTATGGACGAAGTGAATCAGCGTCCAAAGCGCATAAAACACCACGGCGGCGATGACTGCGTCCCAGATGCGCTCCGGCGTCGACGAACGTTGCTGGGGGCGTGCCTTGATCGAGGTGCCATCGAAGCGCAGTCGAAACATGCCAAAGGAGCGTTCCAGCAGGTTGCCGAACGCAATCGCCACGCCTTGCATGCGCTCGGTGCGCCGCAGCCAGTCGAGCAACCACGATTCCTGGGCGGTGCCACTGCCGGTTTCCTCGAAGCGGAACTTGTCTGCCCAGGCCAACAGCGGCCGGAAGAAAAGCTGATCATAGAGCAGCACCCCGATCAACATGGCGCCGATGGCCCAACCAATGGCGGTGAGATCGCTTTGCTCGATGGCAAGCGCGATATAGGAGCCGATGCCGGGCAGCTTGATGTTCTGGTTGGAAACCGAGATGGCTTCAGAGGCGACGACGAAGAACCAGCCGCCAGACATTGACATCATCATGTTCCACAAGAGACCCGGCATGGCGAAGGGCAAGTCCAGCCGCCAGAAGCGCTGCCAGCCGGAGAGCTTGAAGACGCTGGCGGCTTCCTTGAGTTCGGCCGGAACGGTGCGGAACCCCTGATAGGCGCTGAACGCCATGTTCCATGCCTGCGAGGTGAAGATGGCGAAGATCGCCGCGCATTCGACGCCGAGCAGATTGCCCGGAAACAGGGCGATGAAGGCGGTGACCGTGATAGAGAGAAAGCCGAGAATGGGAATCGACTGGAGAATGTCGAGGAGCGGCACCAGCACCTTTTCCGCGGCGCGGTACCTGGTGGTCAGCACCGCGAAGACACAACTGAACAACACCGACGCGCCGAGCGCGATAAACATCCGCAACGTGGTGCGGAGCAGGTAGTAAGGCAGGTTGATCGGGTCGAGGGACAGCGGCAATACTTCGCCCAGCTGGTAAGGGTGAGCCATCTGCGCACCGCCATAGGCGAGCAACACGAACAGCGCCAGCACCATGGGCAACAAGGCCCAATCCCAGCGGTTACCGCCGGCCTCGACAACCAGTCTGGGGAAGAATTGCTTGCCGGCGCTCATGTTCGCTGTTTTCTATTCGATAGGTCTGCACCAGCGATTCTCGCATATCCATCCGGGTGCTTCGGCCGCAGTCGAGAATGCCCGATACTTGCTCAAAATTCCGCCAGCCTTGCCCACGTCGCCCGCCCCTGCTACCCTTGTCGGCTTGCCTTGGAAGGACGATGACGTCATGCAGCATCCCGATTATCTCGAAAAAATCCTCAACGCCCGTGTCTATGACGTTGCTATCGAGACGCCGCTGGATCTGGCGCCGAATCTGTCGCTGCGCAACGGTAACCGGATTTTCCTGAAGCGCGAGGACATGCAGCCGGTATTCAGCTTCAAGCTGCGTGGCGCTTACAACAAGATGGTGCGACTGACGCCGGCGCAGCGCCAGCGCGGCGTCATTGCCGCATCCGCCGGCAACCATGCCCAGGGGGTGGCTTTGTCGGCTGCCCGGTTAGGTTGCCGGGCGATCATCGTCATGCCGGTGACGACGCCGCAAATCAAGATAAACGCCGTCAAGAGCCGGGGCAGCGAAGTCATCCTGGCCGGCGATTCCTACGACGAAGCCTATGCCCATGCGCTGGAACTGGAGAAGCAGGACAAGCTGACCTTCGTCCATCCTTATGACGATCCCGATGTCATTGCCGGGCAGGGCACCATCGGCATGGAAATATTGCGTCAGCATGGCGAACCGATCGACGCGGTGTTCTGCGCCATTGGCGGCGGCGGCCTGATTTCGGGTGTTGCCGCCTACATCAAGCGGCTGCGGCCGGAGACGAAAATCATCGGCGTCGAGACCTTCGATGCCGATGCCATGGCCCGCTCGCTGGCTGCCGGCAAGCGCGTTCGCCTCGAACAGGTCGGGCTGTTCGCCGACGGCACAGCGGTGAAGAACGTCGGCCAGGAAACCTTCCGCCTCTGCCAGTTGTACGTAGACGAGATCCTGCTGGTCGACACCGACGCCATCTGCGCCGCCATCAAGGATGTGTTCGAGGACACACGCTCGATTCTCGAGCCTTCCGGCGCGCTGGCCATCGCCGGGGCCAAGGCTTATGCCGACAAACACAAACTGAAGGACAAGACGCTGGTGGCAGTGGCGTCGGGCGCCAACACCAATTTCGACCGGCTGCGCTTTGTCGCCGAACGGGCTGAACTGGGCGAGAAACGCGAGGCCGTGCTGGCGGTGACCATCCCGGAAAAGCCGGGCTCATTCCGCAAGTTCTGCGCGCTGATCGGCGCCCGCGCAATTACCGAGTTCAACTATCGCTATGCGGACGCAAAAGAGGCGCACGTTTTCGTCGGCGTCCAGGTCGGCAATCGGGTGGAATCCCACAAGCTGGTGGAGTCGCTACGCAAGCACGATCTGGCCACGCTCGACCTTACCGACGACGAGATGGCCAAATTGCACATTCGCCACATGGTCGGCGGCCATGCCCCGCAGGTGACCGACGAATTGCTCTTCCGCTTCGAGTTTCCCGAGCGCCCCGGTGCCCTGATGCGCTTTCTCGAAAACATGGCCAGCGGCTGGAATATCAGCCTGTTTCACTACCGCAACCACGGTGCCGATTACGGCCGGGTGCTGGTTGGCATGCAGGTTCCGGCCAAGGAGATGAAGGATTTTCATGCCTTCCTGAAGAACCTCGGTTATGCCCATTGGGACGAAACCGGCAATCCCGCCTACAAACTCTTCCTAGGCTGACAGCGCCATTACGCCGGCATGATTGCGCGAAAATATCTTTATCTGATTGCCCTGGCCCGGGAGAAGCATTTTGGCCGGGCAGCGGCCGCCTGTCATATTTCGCCATCGACCCTGTCGGCCGCCATCCGCGATCTCGAAACCGAACTCGGCGTGGCCGTAGTGGAACGCGGCAAGCAGTTCGCCGGGCTGACGCCGGAAGGCCGCTGCGTCGTCGACTATGCCCAGCGCATGGCAGCGGGTGCTGCCAGTCTGAAGCAGGAGCTGACGCAATTGCGCGACGGCCTCGCCGGGCATTTGCGCCTTGGCGTGATTCCAACCGCGCTGACCGTGGTCGCGGCGCTGACCGCCCCGTTTTTCCGCCGCCATCCGATGGTTACTACCGAAGTGATTTCGCTCAGCACCGTCGAGATCCTGTCGCGACTGCGGAGTTTCGAAATCGATGCCGGTATCGTTTATGTCGAATCCGGACGCGACGACGATCTCTTGACGACCCCGCTCTGGCAAGAGAATCACGTCCTCTTGAGCGCCGTCGGCGGGCCGTTCGAAGGGCGCGAGAGCGTCACCTGGAAGGAGGCGGCGCAGGTGGCGCTGTGCCTGCTGACGCCGGACATGCAGAACCGCAAGACCATCGATGGCGTTTTTGCCAGTCTCGGCTGCCGCCCGCAGCCAACCCTGGAGTCCAACTCCATCGTCAGCATCCTCGCCCATGTCAGTTCCGGCGCGTGGTCGAGCATCGTGCCACGCAGCGTCTTCGACCTGATCGGGATTCCGCGCGGCGTGCACGTTTTCGAGCTGTCCGATCCGTCGGTGGCGTGGGCCACCGGACTGGTGACCTTGGCACGCGAACCGCGGCCAGCGATGATCGATGCCCTGCTGACGACGGCGCACGGTCTCGCCCAGCCTTTTGGCCGGGACGCCTAGCTTGAGCGGACTAAAGATGGTGAATGCCAGCCCGTCAGCAAGACCCGTCGACGCCTTCACTGCGGCCGACGTCGAAGATTGGCTGTCAGCCCGTGAAGTAGCCAAAGGCCGCAGCTATCTGGCCAACGTGTCCGACCTTGAGATTGCCGACGAGGACATTGCTGCCAGCGTGCAGGGCTCGGCCAATCGACCCTATCGGGTGGCTATCGCATTGTCTGCCAATGGCCGCAACTTCCCCCGCGAGATGCGCTGCACCTGCCCGGTCGGTATCGGTTGCAAGCACGTCGCGGCGACGCTGCTCAAGGTCATTGCCCTGCGCGGTCAGGTCGATCGCGTCAGCCCGGCAACCATCGAGTGGCTGGAAGCACTGCGCCAACTGTCGGGCACTACCACCGTCAAGACGAAACCGGTCAAGCAGCAGTACCGTCTGTTCTGGATGCTGCGCGGCAACGACCCGGCGCAGCCGAGGCTGGCCTGCTGCAAGGGCCGCATGGACGCTGCCGACCAACCGACGGGGCCGCTGGAGAAGTGGAGCAACTTCGAACAAGCCTTGTCGCGGCCGATGAAGTTCGTTGCCGACGACGACTTGTTCGCCATTCGTTTGCTGATGGCGCAGAGCACTCGCGATGATTATTACCGGCATGACCGTGCGCTGCTCGGTCGCCATGGCAGTGCCATCATCGCCCGCCTGCTGGAGTCGGGGCGCCTTTATGGCGAGTTCGCGACGCCGCTGCAGTTGCGCGCCGGCCAACCGCGGCGCGCCCGCATCGGCTGGCGTCAGGATGACAGCGGACGTTTTCATGCCATCGCCGAAGCGCTGCCGCCGCTTGCCTGGGTCTTGCCGCTCGATCCACCCCTGTTTGTCGACGGCGCTTCCGGCGAGCTCGGACAATTGCTGTTCGATGTTCCGTCAGCGGTGGCGGCGCGGATCCTCGCCGCACCGCCGTTGAACGAGGCCGAAGCGCGCATGGCTGCTTCGGTACTCGCCGAAACGGCGCCAGGCGTTGCCGCGCCGACAACGCGTCCGGCGCGTGAAATCGATGTCTCGCCGCGGCCGGTCCTGAACTTGTTCACTTTTGTGGCGCCGGCCATTTACCGGCTGCGCAACTATCCACGGCAGGCCTGGGGCATTCCGCTCGATGTCGCGCAATTGTCCTTCCAGTACGGCGAGGCACTGCTGGCAGCAGGTGCAGCGACCGAATTCGCCACTCTGGCCGATGGCGAAACGGTGCGCGTCCGTCGCCATCGGGAACTAGAAGCGGCTTGCCTGCAGGCGCTCAAGGACGCCGGCTTCGACCGCATCCCGCGCGGCGCCATGCAAATGCCCTACGGCAGTCCGCTCGATCAGCGCGCAATGTTGGTCCTCGACTGCGAGGCGGCATGGGTCGACTTCATGGCCGACACGCGGCCCGGTTTGGCAGAGGCAGGCTGGGAAATTTTGATGCCGCGGGACTTTCGCCATCACGTGCTGCAGGTCGAGTCGTGGGATGCGGAAATCGGCGAAAGCGATTCCGGTTGGTTCGACCTGGATATGGGGATCGTCGTCGATGGCAACCGGCTGTCGCTGGCGCCCCTGCTCGCCACGCTGTTTCAGCGCGACCCGCGCTGGCTTGATGCAACCAGGCTGGCGCGTATCGGCGACGCCGAGAAGATCGAGCTGCTGACCCCCGATGGCAATCGCGTGCGCGTGCCGGCGGAGCGCCTGAAGCCGCTGGCACGGACCCTGATCGATCTGTTCGACGGCATTTCCCACGGCGATTCCGACGGCAAGCTGCGGCTGTCGCGTCTCGACGCGCCGCGCCTGGAGATGCTCGCCGAGGCGCACTGGAATACCCAGGGATTGGCAGCGGTGCAACAGGCGGCGCACAAACTCGCCGGTCTCGGCGGCGTCAAGCCGGTCGACGCACCGGCGGGCTTCGCCCTGGAACTGCGTCCCTATCAGCGCGAGGGTCTGGCCTGGCTGCAATATCTGCGCGAGCACGGCCTGGCCGGGATCCTGGCCGACGACATGGGTCTGGGCAAGACGGCGCAAACACTGGCTCACCTGCTGATGGAAAAGGAGACGGGTCGCCTTGATCGCCCGGCGCTGGTGGTGCTGCCGACTTCGCTCATCTTCAACTGGCAATCCGAGGCAACACGATTTGCCCCCGGGTTGTCGCTCCTGTCACTGCAGGGCAAGGCGCGCAAGGAGCGTTTCGCCGACATTCCGCATCATGACGTGGTTTTGACCACCTACCCACTGCTCTGGCGCGATGCCGAGGAGTTGGCCCGACACGAATATCACTTGTTGATCCTCGACGAGGCGCAGACAGTCAAGAATGCCGCGAGCAAGGGTGCCGCCGTGGTGCGCAAGATCGCCGCCCGGCATCGCCTCTGCCTGACCGGGACACCGCTGGAAAACCATCTGGGCGAATTGTGGGCACAGTTCGATTTCCTGCTTCCCGGCTTTCTCGGCGACAGCAAGTCTTTCGCCAAAACCTGGCGCACACCGATCGAAAAACGCGGCGACACTTTGCGTCGCGACCTTCTGGCCAGTCGCATTCGTCCCTTCATCCTGCGCCGCCGCAAGGACGACGTGGC
Organism: uncultured Pseudomonadota bacterium; assembly: GCA_903888645.1. Taxonomy (GTDB): domain Bacteria; phylum Pseudomonadota; class Gammaproteobacteria; order Burkholderiales; family Rhodocyclaceae; genus CAISUK01. Next base: position 6,477 of record CAISUK010000698.1, read on the forward strand.
CAAGGAATTGCCGCCGAAGAGCATCATCGTCCGCACCGTCGAACTCCAGTGCGGGCAGCGTGACCTCTACGAAACCGTGCGCAGCGCCATGGATATGCGGGTCCGCGAGGAAGTCGCGGCGCGGGGTTTCGCCCGCAGCCAGATCGTCATCCTCGACGCCTTGCTGAAGTTGCGCCAGGTCTGCTGCGATCCCCGCCTGGTCAAGTTGCCGGCGGCCCGCCGCGTCAAGGAGCGCGCCAAACTGGATCTGCTGATGACCATGGTGCCGGAGCTGGTCGAGGAAGGACGGCGAATTCTGCTCTTCTCCCAATTCACTGCCATGCTCGCCCTGATCGAAGAAGAATTGCACGCCACCGGCCTTCCCTATGTCATTCTTACCGGCGATACCCGGGACCGTGAAACGCCGATCCGCCGCTTTCAGGAAGAGGAAGTGCCCATCTTTCTCATCAGTCTCAAGGCCGGCGGCCTCGGACTCAATCTGACCGCCGCCGATACCGTGATCCACTACGACCCGTGGTGGAATCCGGCGGTGGAAAACCAGGCCACGGATCGCGCTCACCGCATCGGCCAGACCAAGCCCGTATTCGTTTATAAGCTGGTGGTGGCAGGCAGCATCGAAGAGAAGATTCTCTTGCTGCAGGAAAAGAAGGCCGAGCTGGCGGCCGGCATCCTGTCCGACGACAGCGCCGGTGTCGTGAAGTTTTCAGAGGCGGATTTGCGCGCCTTGCTCGAACCCTTGCCAGCGACGCGCTAGTGTAGCCAATTGCAGACGATTGCTGGTTGACGCAGGCTGCGGAACACTTTATGTTTTCGCCATGCCGCCGCAGGTTGGGCCTTTCGGACACGGCGGCGATCAACCAAGCGACGGAGCAGACATGACGACCGATATCGAATCGAGCTGGGATGACGTGCGGGCAGACTTCGAACGCTGGGAAGGCAAGATTCCGCACATGTATCTCGACACGAAAGGTCTGGTGACTGTTGGCGTCGGCAAGATGCTGCCGAACGTTGCCGCAGCGCAAGAACTGGATTTCGTGCGGCGCGCCGATGGAAGTGCTGCTTCAGCCGACGAAATTGCAATTGACTTCAACGCCGTCTCCGCACAGGTCAAAGGAAAACTTGCGGCAACCTACAAGAAATACGCCAGTCTTGACTTGACTGACGAGGCAATCGGCGCTTTGCTCAAAGCGGTTGTCGAAGGATTCGAAGAGGATCTGGCGCAGTCTTTTGCAGGCTACGATGGCTATCCGTTGCCAGTCAAGAAGGCCCTGTTGGACATGGTCTATAACCTCGGCCTTGATGGCTTATTGAAGTTCAAGAAGATGAAGGCATCCGTAGAGGCTGGCGACTGGACAACGGCAGCAGCTCAGTGCCACCGCAACGGCCCCTCGGATGAACGCAACGACTGGACGCGCGAGCTGTTTCTCGCTGCCGCCGGTTAGCTGAGCCAGTCGGATATGCGGCATTCCTCTCAATGAAATATCGCGATTCTTGTGCGCTCGTGTTTTTCGTGGGTATCGCTTTAGCGGCTCCTGCATGGGCGCAAGACGTCATCCCCGGTTTCGCTGCCAAAGAACTTGGACTGCAACACGCAGATCCGGAAGTTGTCGATTTCGATCGCCCGTTCGAGGCACCCCTGCCGGCGCGCATCGCTGCCGCTCAAGGCAAGCAACTGATCAAACTGAACAACTGTCGCGAGCTTCTAGCCGTTCGCGAGCGCATCGTTGGCAGCGACAACGATGCCAATTTTAGGGTGCTGCGGCTGGAGGCTGTCCCGTGCGTTGCGTTGGCCCTGCTCAAATCGTCGACTCCGGCAAGCAGGACCGCGTTGCCGGGAGACTTCCTGCTGGAGACGGCGACAAGCAGGTATCCCGCGTCATTGTGGCCCGCCGTTTCCGATGACGAGCGGCAACAATTGGGCGCGCCCGGCGTGACTTTGGCCGCGGCTTCCGGACAGCCTTTCCTGCATGGGCTGGACGTCGCGACATTGGAGCTTGAAGCGGCCGGAATGGTCGTGCATCTCACCCTGCTGGCGCGTGGCGATTTCGACCACGATGGCTGGGAAGACGCGGCGTTTCGCTGGGAAGCCTACTCGACGAAAGGCAGCTATAGCGATTCACGTCTGGTCGTTCTGACGCGGACAGAGGCGAACGCCGGTCTACACGAACTGGCGCTCGACCCGCTGCTCGCGTCCGACAGGAAGAGCCCATGAGCGAAACACGGAGTAAAGCGGCCTTGGTCAATTGCCCGGTTTGCGCCAAGCGATCCGTCTGGTCAACGGAAAATCGTTTCCGCCCCTTTTGCTCGGAACGCTGCAAGCAGATTGATTTGGGCGCCTGGGCGAGCGAGGAATATCGCATCCCGACGGTCCAGAGCGACCCGGGCCAAGTGCTGCCGACTGAACCGGATATTGACTAGCCGCTCCAGGCGCCGCGAATTGCCGCTATGCCCTGGGCGCCAGCCGCCTTGGCCGCACCCAGATCCTCGCGACGCATGCCGCCCAGGGCATAAACCGGCATCGGCAGATCGATGACCCGACTGGCAAAACCATCCCAACCGATACCGATCCGCTGCGGATGACTGGCGGTTTCACACACCGGGCCGCAGACGGCGAAATCGACACCCAGGCGCGCGGCCTGTTCGAGTTCGTGGCGGTCATGACAGGACGCCGCCACCAGAGCGAAATCGGGTCGCGCAGCCGCCACCATCAGCGCCTTCGCCGGCAGATGAACACCATCGGCGCCGCTGTCGCGGGCCAGCGCGAGATCGCTGTTGACCAGCACGCGAGCACCAAAGCTGTGGCACAGATCGACGGCGGCATGCACGAATGCGGCCCGCTCTGCGTCCGGCAAATCAAGCTCGCGCAGTTGCACAAGGCGCAGACCGCCGGCCAGCGCGCTGGTCAGTGCCTCGATCTGCGCATCGACGCCGATGGCGGCGGCATGGGTGATCGCATAGCGTTCGGGCAGCGCCAACGCTGCCAGTACCGGCGCGTTGGCCGGCAACATCGGCGTCACCGTGACGGCATTGATCACCTGCCATTCGAGCGCGTCGTGCTGCAAATCGCGCAGTTCGCCTGACCATTTAACAACGCGGAAAAAATGCAAACGGACATGGGCGTGCGCATAGACATGTTCGCGCATGATCCATGGGTGCGCCTGCTCGACGACGATGCCGAGTTCTTCCGCAAGTTCGCGCACCAGGGCATCACGCGGCGTTTCGCCGGCCTCGACCTTGCCGCCGGGAAACTCCCACCAGCCGGCATAGATTGTCTCGGGCGGGCGGCGGCCGAGCAGGAAGCTGCCATCTTCGCGGAGGATGACGGCGGCCGCGACATCGACAATCCGCTCGGCAGTTTTCAAGGTTATTTCGTTCCGCTGCGCTGGCGTCCGGCGAAGTCGCGAGCGAATTGCCAGGCTACCCGACCGCTGCGGGAACCGCGCAACAAAGCCCATTGCAAGGCTTCGCCGCGCGCCGCCTCGGCCTGCTTGGCGCTCAGTCCCAACTCCTGCAGCCAGTGCGCGCAAATGACCAGGTAGTGATCCTGGTCGAACGGATAAAACGATAGCCACAGGCCGAAACGCTCTGACAGCGAGATCTTTTCCTCGATGGTTTCGCCAGGATGAATCTCGTCGCCGACACGATGGGTTTCCAGGTTTTCCGCCATGTACTCGGGCATCAGGTGACGGCGGTTCGAGGTCGCGTAGAGCAGCACGTTGTCGGGCACGCCGGCGATCGAACCGTCGAGCATGCTCTTCATCGCCTTGTAACCCGGCTCGCTCGCCTCGAAGGAGAGGTCGTCGGAGAAGACGATGAAGCGCTCCGGCCGCGCCGCGATCAGTTCGACGATGTCGGGCAGATCGACCAGATCGTTCTTATCCACCTCGATCAGGCGCAAGCCCTTGGCGGCGTACTTGTGCAGTATGCCTTTGACCAGCGACGACTTGCCGGTGCCGCGCGCGCCGGTGAGCAGCACGTTGTTGGCGCTCCGGCCGGCAACGAACTGGCGGGTGTTCTGTTCGATGCGTTCCTTCTGCTCGTCAATCCCTTGCAAATCCTCAAGGCGCATGCGATGGACATGATGGACGGCTTCGAGAACACCACGTCCCTGGCGGCGGCGCCAGCGGAATGCGTGCGCGGCCCAATCGGTCTCGTTCGCCGCAGGCAACAGGGCCTCGACCCTGGCCAGCAGCGCTTCGGCGCGCTCGAGAAAGCGTGCGAGTTCATTCATCGGGTTTCTCCGGAGGGTCGCTTTTCGGCCAAACGATCCACAAGACCAGCAAGATGACCAGCGGAATGCCTAGCTCGATCAGGATTGCCCACATGGCGCCAAAGCATCGCGGTTATACTCAGCCGCTGCGAAAAAACGGCACTTTAGCAGAACATGATTCGACCCATTGTCCTCCTGGTTTTCTTTTTGGGCGGATGCGCCACCGCCCCGGACAAGGTGCTCGCGCCGTTGTCGCCGTCCGCTTCGGGCGGTCCGGCTTGCGTACCTTGCGCCTGCCCGGCCTGTCCCGAAATCGAAGTGCCAAAACCTCCCGCCAAACCCTACGATGCAGCAGCTTGGGGTGATTTGCCTGGTTGGGCGGACGAAGATCCCGCCACTGTGTTCGCCACCTTTTTCGCTTCCTGCGGGACATTGGGCAAGCATCAAGTGTGGCGGGAAACTTGTGCCTCGGCGCAGATCTTACCCGACCAAAATCTGGCGGCGCCGGCCTTGCGCCAGTGGCTGGAGAACCACCTTGCACCGTGGCAACTGGTCAATCCAGACGGCGGTCGCAGCGGCACGATCACCGGGTATTACGAACCGGTTCTGCAAGGCAGTCGCCAGCATCAGGCGCCTTTCCTGCAGCCGCTCTACGGTGTTCCCGACGACCTGCTGGTCATCGACCTCGCCGAGATTTATCCCGAGCTCAAAGGCATGCGACTCCGCGGCCGACTCGACGGGCGTAAAGTGGTGCCTTATGCATCGCGCGCCGAAATCGCCCGGGAAGAAGCCGCGCGATCCCAGCAGGCTCTGCTGTGGATCGATGACGCCGTCGAGTTGTTCTTCATGCAGATACAAGGTTCGGGGCAAGTCGCACTTGATGACGGCTCCCGCATCAGGGCCTCCTATGCCGATCAGAACGGCCACCCCTACCATGCCATTGGCAAATGGCTGGTCGATCGCGGCGAAATGAAGCTCGAACAAACTTCCATGCAGAATATCAGGGCCTGGGCCGCGGCCAACCCCGAGCGCCTTCAGGAACTGCTCAACGCCAACCCAAGCGTGGTTTTTTTTCGCGAACTCCCGGTCGAGGGTAGCGGGCCGCCCGGCGCGCTCGGAATACCGCTGACGCCGGAGCGCAGTCTGGCCGTCGATGCCCGGACGACACCGCTCGGCACACCGGTGTGGCTCGCTACCACTTACCCATCGAGTGAGCGAGCACTCACACGGCTGATGCTGGCCCAAGACACGGGTGGCGCGATACGCGGTGCCGTGCGCGCCGATTTCTTTTGGGGTTCCGGCCTGGTCGCCGGCGAGCAAGCCGGCAAGATGCGCCAGCGTGGACAAATGTGGTTGCTACTGCCCGTCGGTCATACGCCTGGGCAAACAGCCGCAACAGCTAACGAAAAGTCGCCGAAACTCCGCTGAATTCGATGACGCACTGTGGAGGCAAAAGTGGATTTCCGCAGCTGAACAATTCCAATTCGACCATGTAAAATAGGCGCATATGATCTTCGTCCGGCCAATCTGCCTGCTTTTGCTCGTCGTCGCGTTCTTCACGCCATTGGACCCCACGACGAAGCTCATCGTCAGCTTGATTGCCGGGATTCCGTTCATTTGGGACTTCGTGGTTTCCTGCGCCAAGCGCTTTTCTTCGCATGACAAGCAGTAATCGGCTCAATTCGAAAAAGCCCTGAAATTTCCAGTAGTCCTAGCAACTCATGCGGATGTATTCGCGCCGGCTGGCTTCTGCGACGAATTGCTCCAACTCGGGATCCAAGGCACTCCGCGATGTGACGATCCCGATCGGCCGGCCGTTCTCGACCACCGGTGCATTGCGGAAGCCACATTCCTGCATAATGATCAACGCATAGCCATAGGAGGTCTTCGGGCCAACCGTCCTGGGCTCGGCGGTCATCACTTCAGCCAAAGTCGTAGTCCGTGGATCGAGGCCACGGGCAATCACCCGAAACAGGGCATCGCGTTCGGTAAAAATACCGACGAGACGCTCTTCTTCGACAATCATGACAGCGCCCACCTTCTTGCCTGCCATCAGCGCTGCAGCAGCAACGACAGTCGTTTCAGGCGGCAACGCCAGCGCATTCTCTCGTTCCATCACGTCTCTAACCAACAGTTCTAACATGGCCTCCTCCGACAAGAAAAGTTGCGCGCACCATCAACACACCATCAACAGAGCCGCTCTCAGGATCGCTCCGTCCTGATCGCTGCCTGAAATTTCGGATGCCAAAGTATTATGACACCAGCCACGGCGCAACTGAATAGCCATTGCATTATCCGCAAACAAGTAATTCTTATGTATTTATATGGAATTATTCTAATGAATTCGGTGAAGTCGGGCTTCTATTTTTGGGCACGGCCGGATTACACTCTCGTGCTCGGAATTGGCGGGCGCCAACTTATTGACAAGGGGTGGTAGCCCGCGCAGAATCGCCGAGTTTTTTCCAGCCCCAAGGAGTCTCCAATGCGTTTCCCCGTCGTGGTTCTTCGCTTTGCCGTTCTCGCTGCATTTGCTCTGGCCGGCTGCGGCAAGCAAGCTGGAGAGCAGGCGACATCGAGCAGTGACGAAGTCGTCGTGAAGATCGGCGTGGCTTCGCCGCTGACCGGACCGCAATCGCACATCGGCCAGGACATCAAGAACGGAGCGCTATTAGGCGCCGAGGACATCAATGCCAGCGGCTTGGTCATCGCTGGCAAGAAAATCAAGTTCGAGATATTGGCTGAAGATGACGAAGCCAATCCGACCAAGGCGACCACGGTGGCGCAGAAACTGGTCGATGCCAAGGTGGTCGGCGTGGTCGGTCACTTCAATTCCGGTGCGTCGATTCCAGCCTCTAAAATCTATGCCGACGCCGGTATCCCGCAAATTTCGCCATCATCGACCAATCCCAAATACACGCAGCAGGGCTACAAGACCACTTTCCGCGTCGTCGCCAATGACGACCAGCAGGGCCCTGTGCTCGGCCGTTTCGCGGTCGCGAAGCTGGCGGCAAAAAATGTTGCTGTCATCGACGACAGCACTGCCTATGGCCAGGGCCTGGCCAACGCTTTCGAAGCGACGGTCAAGGCCGCGGGGGTCAACATCGTGGCTCACGAACACACGACGGACAAGGACACGGACTTTGCCGCCATCCTGACCAACATCAAGGGGCGCAATCCGGATCTGGTGTTTTTCGGTGGCATCGATACTCAGTCGGGGCCAATGAGCAAGCAGATGAAGGCGCTCGGCATCCAGGCCAAACTGCTCGGCGGCGATGGCATGCAGACGCCCAACTTCATCAAGCTGGCCGGCGACGCTGCCGAAGGCGCGATGGCTTCGATTCCCGGCCTGCCGAAGGACAAGATGCCCGGCGGCAAAGCGTTTCTCGACAAGTTCAAAGCCAAGTTCGGCGTCGACGTCGAACTGTTTGCCCCCATGGGCTATGACGCAGTATTTGTCTTTGCCGATGCCATGAAGCGCGCCGGTTCCACCGATCCGGTAAAGATTCTGCCGGAAATTGCCAAGACCAACTTCAACGGCGTCATCGGACCGATCGCCTTCGACGAAAAGGGTGACCTCAAGAGCGGACCGGTGACCGTGCATGTCGTCAAGGGCGGCAAGTGGGAGGCCCTGGAAACCGTGACACCGGACGGCGACAAGAAATAGCCCGAATTTTCTCGGCCCCGAATAAAAGCGGCGCTTTTCGAAGCGCCGCTTTTGCATAATGACGAGACAATGAGGGTGGTTCCAGCAGCACCCGCCGGCGATGTTGGGGCGCTGGTTTTGTCGATGCAGCAAGACCAGAATCACTTCGAAATGAGGCCATGGAAATACTGTTGCAACAGATCGTGAATGGCGTCGTACTCGGCGCCGTCTATGCGCTGGTGGCACTCGGCTACACCATGGTCTATGGCATTCTCGGCCTGATCAATTTTGCCCACGGCGAAGTGGTGATGGTCGGCGCCCTGACGGCGCTGACGGCGATCAATCTGCTTGTCGGCAGCGGCTTGCCCGGTCCCGTGATCCTGTTGATCGGCATTCTGGCGGCGGCGCCGGTATGCCTCGCGGTCGGCTACCTGATGGAGCGGATTGCCTACCGGCCGCTGCGCAATGCGCCGCGCCTGGCACCGCTGATCACCGCCATCGGCGTATCGATCATCCTCCAGTATCTGGCCGTGCTGATCTGGGGCCGTTCCTATCACGCCTACCCGGAACTGCTGCCGACCGCGCCATTCGATCTGTTCGGTGCGCGCATCACACCGACGCAGATTCTGATCCTGGTACTGGCCACCCTGACCATGGTCGGACTGCTATTACTGGTGCATAAGACCCGCCTCGGCCGCGCCATGCGCGCCACGGCCGAGAACCCCGGCATTGCCCGGCTGATGGGCGTCGATACCGACCGCATCGTTTCCATTACCTTCATGCTCGGCTCGGTACTTGGCGCTCTTGCCGGCGTCATGGTCAGCGTCAATTACTCGATCGCCCATTACCAGATGGGCTTCATTCTCGGCCTCAAGGCGTTTACGGCAGCGGTACTCGGCGGCATTGGCAATCTCGGTGGCGCAATGGTCGGCGGCATTCTGCTGGGCCTCATCGAAGCGCTCGGCTCGGGCTACATCGGCGATCTCACCGGCGGCGTGTTCGGCTCCAATTACCGCGATGTATTTGCCTTCTTCGTGCTCATCCTCGTCCTGATCTTCCGCCCCTCCGGCTTGCTGGGCGAGAAGTTGGCCGACCGGGCCTGATCGCCATGAACGCATTGCTCGGTACCAGCAACCCGCGACTGGCTCGTGGCGGCGCGTTGTTGCTGGCCGTGGCGCTGGTCCTTCTGCCCTTACTCGTCGGCAGCGGCTTCGGCAATGCCTGGGTGCGCGTTCTCGATTTCGCGCTGCTCTACATCATGCTGGCGCTGGGACTGAACATCGTGGTCGGCTATGCCGGCCTGCTCGATCTGGGCTACGTCGCCTTCTACGCCGTCGGCGCCTATGTCTATGCCATCCTCTCGTCGCCCCACCTGGCCAACATACCAGCCATCGCGGCGCTGTTTCCACTTGGACTGCATCTGCCGATGTGGCTGGTGTTGCCGCTCGGCGCGATCATTGCCGGCGTCTTCGGTGTTTTACTGGGCGCGCCAACCTTGCGCCTGCGCGGCGATTACCTGGCGATTGTCACACTTGGTTTCGGCGAAATCATTCGCATATTTCTCAACAACCTCAATCGGCCGGTCAATATCACCAACGGCCCGCAAGGCATTACCCAGATCGACCCGATTAGAATCGGCGGCGTTTCCCTGGCGAAGACCCAGGATGTCCTTGGCATCGCCGTGCCATCCCTCTACCTCTACTATTATCTTTTTGTCATTTTGGCGATGCTGGTCGTTTTCGTCTCGATGCGCCTGGAGAATTCCCGGATCGGTCGTGCCTGGGTGGCCATACGCGAGGACGAAGTCGCCGCCAAGGCCTGCGGCATCAACACGCGCAACATCAAGCTGCTGGCGTTTGCCATGGGTGCAACTTTCGGTGGAGTATCCGGCGGGCTGTTCGCCGGCTTTCAGGAGTTCGTCAGCCCCGAGAGTTTTCAGTTGATCGATTCGATCATGATTCTCTGCATGGTGGTACTCGGCGGCATGGGTCACATCCCGGGTGTCATCCTCGGCGCGCTGTTGCTTACGGTTCTCCCTGAAATATTCCGCCAAGGCGCCGCACCGTTGCAGGTTGCGCTGTTCGGCAAGGTGGTGCTTGATCCGGAAAGCCTGCGCATGCTGATGTTCGGCGTCGCGCTGGTGGCGGTGATGCTCTATCGCCCGGCCGGACTGTGGCCGTCGCCGACCCGTCAGCGCGAGCTCGGCGAAATGAGAGGCAACGTGCCATGAGCGTGCTCCTCGAAGCGCGCCATGTCGGCAAGTGCTTTGGCGGTATCCAGGCGCTGCAGGATGTCTCGCTTACCATCAATGTCGGCGAAATTTATGGCTTGATCGGACCCAATGGCGCCGGCAAGACCACTTTTTTCAACGTGCTCACCGGCCTCTATCCGAAAGATTCCGGTGCCATTTTGTTGAAGGGTTCGCCCTTGCCGCTGGGCAGTCCGCATCTTGTTGCCGAAGCGGGTATTGCCCGCACTTTCCAGAATATCCGCTTGTTCGCCAACATGACGGCGCTGGAAAATGTCATGGTCGGCCGACATGCGCGTACCCGCGCCTCGGTCATCGGCGCGGTATTGCACGATCGTCGCACCCGTGCCGAAGAGTCCGCCATTGAGCAGCGCGCCATCCAGCTACTGCACTACGTCGGCATTGCCGATCGCGCCAACGACCTGGCCCGTCACCTGCCCTACGGCGATCAGCGCCGCCTCGAAATCGCCCGCGCCCTGGCCACGGAGCCGGCACTGCTGGCGCTCGACGAACCCGCCGCGGGGATGAATGCGACGGAAACGGCGGCACTGCGCACGCTGATCGACGGCATCCGTGTCGACGGAATAACGGTGTTGCTGATCGAACACGACGTCAAGCTGGTGATGGGATTATGCGACCGGGTCGCCGTGCTCGATTACGGCGAAAAAATCGCCGAAGACATTCCTGAGCGTGTACAGTCCAATCCGAAAGTCATCGAGGCCTATCTTGGCGGCGGCATTGGCTAACGGCGCGCCCCTGCTGGAGGCCATTGATCTCGCCGTTCATTACGGCGGCATTGCGGCGGTCAAGGGCATCTCCTTCGTCGTCGAGGCCGGCGAAATGGTCTGCCTGATCGGCTGCAATGGCGCCGGCAAGACCAGCACGCTGAAAGCCCTGGCGCGTCAGCTTCCGGCCACCGGCCAGCTCCGCTATCGCGGCGAGAACCTGGCGCTGCTGCCGGCACACGCACTGGTCGGTAGGGGGCTGGCACTCATACCGGAAGGACGCGGCGTCTTCGCTCGCCTCAGCGTCGCCGAGAACCTCGACATGGGCGCTTACTGCCGCACCGACAAGGGTGAAATAGAGGCCGACCGCGAGCGTGTCTATGGCATGCTGCCGCGCCTCAAGGAACGGCGCGAGCAGTTGGCCGGTACGCTGTCGGGCGGCGAGCAGCAGATGCTGGCGCTCGGCCGTGCCCTGATGAGTCGGCCCAGTTTGCTACTGCTCGACGAGCCGTCGATGGGGCTAGCGCCGCTGATGGTGCAAAAAGTGTTCGAGGTGATCGAGCGCGTCGCGGCGGACGGGGTGACCATCTTGCTGGTCGAGCAAAATGCCAAACTGGCGTTGTCGGTCTGCCGGCGTGGCTATGTCATGGAGAGCGGCCGCATCACCCTGGCCGACCAGTCAGCGACACTGCTGGCTGATCCACGTGTTCGCCAAGCTTATCTCGGCGAGTGAACCGCAAAACTCGGCGATCGCAATCTGGCCAAGCCGGTGGCGAAGTCTTTCAGGCAATTTGCAAGCTGTCGGCGAAAACAAGCGCTTCCAATTGTGCACGGTTGAAGCGCTCCGGCGCCAACTGCAAGCTCTCCAGTTTGTCCAGAAGATCTCCGGCAGTGGCCGTCTCGCAGGCGATGGCGAGATCGAGGAATGGTGCATAGATGCCTTCGCGGCGAACGACCGCATCGGCGATGACATCGGGCAGATGCATCTGCTCCAGGGCTTCCTCCAGATTGGAGCCGAGCAGCAAGTCGAGTAGCGAGAAGGCGCCGGTGATGAACAGATTGTCGGTCTGCTCACGCTCGAAGAACGCTGCGCCGACGATCTCCATGAAACGACCACGGGCAATCGCCGTCTGCATCAAAGCCGTGGCCGCCGGATCCTTGCTGGCTGTCACGAGCAGCAGCGACAGCCACTTGTTGAGCTTGTCGTAACCGAGAATCGAAACCGCGTGGCGGAACGAATGAATTTCGCAGGAGAGACCGAATCCTGCCGAGTTGATGTAGCGCAGCAGCTTGAAGGAAAGTGTGACGTCGCGCTTCAAGGCGCTTTCAATCTCGCGAGTTTCGGCGTTGTGGCGCACCAGATTGAGGATATGGATGAGTTGCGCATGGCTTGGCGTCAGCTTGCCCGTCGGCTTGATGCCGTGCAGAAAAAACCATCCGGTGGCGCCCGAGTAACCGCGCTGCACGGCGCTGGCGAATTCGGCATTGTTCTCGAGACCTTTGGCGATGGCCAAGCCAGGGGATTCGCCTACCTTGGGGTGGGCACGGGCATCGGTCAGGAGAAAACGAAACGGCCATTGTGTCGGCAACTGCAGCGCCGGTGAATAGCCGTCGAGGCAAAGCGGAACGCCAACGCGCAACAACTCGGTGACCAGTTGCTGCGTCTGCGGTTCAGAAAGCGCCGCGGCCGGAATTTCCATCATGACATTCGACGGAATCTGCCATTGCAACAAATCCGGGTTCGGCAAGGCACCGCCCAGGCTGAGCAACACGGTGCGGCTTTCCGGCCAGACATCGACCAAGGTATTGAGCGTCGCGGCAACGCTGACTACCGCGGGTGCATGCACGACCAGTCGCGTCGCGGTGATCGCTTTCTGGCGGTTGACCACGGGTTCGCGGCGGATCAGTGCAGGGAGTGTCATCGTGCGGGTACCGCGGCCGTATCGGCAGCAAAAGTGAAGGCATCGGCAAAAAACTGGTCACCCGGAAGTCCGCGAGCGGCAAAGTCGCGTCGCGCCGCGTCAATCATGGCCGGAGCGCCGCAGGCATAGACCTGATGATTTGACAGGTCATGATGATCGGCGAGCACGGCGTGGTGAACGAGCCCGACCCGACCGCTCCATGCGTCGTTGGCGGTGGCCTCCGACAGCACCGGAATATAAGAAAACTGCGGGTACGCAGCAGCCCAGCGGTTTGCCAGGTCATGCAGGTAGAGCCCCTCAAAGTTGCGTGCGCCCCAGTAAAGTTGCGCAGGCCGGACGACGCCTAGATGGATGGCATGTTCGATCATGGCCTTGACGGGCGCAAATCCGGTACCGCCGGCCAGATAGACGATTGACCGATCAGTGGCCGGCTCGTGGATTCGAAAATTACCATGCGGACCCTCGATGCGCAGGATATCGCGCTCCCTCATTTTCTCGAATACGTGCGTTGTAAACAGCCCGCCGGGAACATGGCGGACATGCAATTGTAGCAATCCATCGTCATGCTGCGCATTGGCCAGCGAAAAGGCACGGCGCCTGCCCTCCTTGAGCAGAATGTCGATGTACTGGCCAGGCAGAAACTGCAGCCGCTCGTTGGCCGGCAGCTTGAGGTGCAGCAACATTACGTCGCTGGCAACACGATCCATTTTCTCGACACGACAGGGAAAAGTCCGCACGGGAATATCCCCCAGCGTCCTCAGTTCATGACATTCGATAACGACATCGCTGAGCGGCGTGGCGCAACAAAACAAGGCCAACCCGGCGGCGCGTTCGCTTGCGCTGAGGGCATGTTCCTGTGCCTTGCCGTGGTTCACGGCACCGTGAAGCACCTTGCCCTTGCAGGCGCCGCACGCGCCATTGCGACAACCATAGGGAATTGTCAGGCCGGCATTGAGGGCAGCCTGCAACACAGTTTCGTCTGCGCTGGCTGCGCAGGCGTGGCCGCTGGGCTCGATGGCAATCCGAAACGACATGCGATAATTGTCCGGGTGAGAAATCTACTGATCGTCGGCTGCGGCGACGTTGCCCGCCGCGCCCTGCCGCGCCTGCTCCGTCGCTATCGTGTACTGGCGCTGGTTCGCCAACGTGACCCTGCACTGCAGGCTCTCGGTGTCGTCCAGATCGTCGGCGATCTCGATCGGCCGCAAACTTTGCGGCGACTCGGCGGCTTGGCGCAGCATGTTCTGCACTCCGCACCACCATCGGAAATCGGCACTAAAGATCTGCGCACACAGCACCTGTTGGACGTATTGCGACGCGGAAAAATTCTACCATGCCGACTTGTGTACATCAGTACCAGCGGCATCTACGGCGATTGCCAGGGTGCCCGCATCGACGAGACGCGCACACCGCAGCCGCTAACCGACCGGGGCATGCGTCGCCTTGATGCGGAACGGCGCCTGCGTCAATTCGGCCGTCGCTCGCAATGCCGGGTCTCCATACTCCGTGCGCCCGGCATTTATGCCGAAGACCGGCTTCCGACGGAGCGCTTGCGGCGCAGCTGGCCGGTACTGCGGGCCGACGAGGATGTCTATACCAATCACATTCATGCCGACGATCTGGCAGGCCTGTGCATCGCTGCGCTGGCGCACGGCAAGCCGAATCGCGCCTGCCATGCCAGCGACGACAGCGAATTTCGCATGGGCGACTGGTATGACCTGCTGGCCGATAGCTTCGATCTGCCGCGACCACCGCGGGTTTCCCGCGTCGAGGCAGAAAGTCGCTTGCCGGCCGCGACGCTCTCGTTCATGCGCGAATCGCGCCGCCTCGACAACAAGCGAATGAAACGAGAATTGCGTTACCAATTGCGTTATCCGACCCTGCACGCCGGACTGGCTTCGTCGCCTGTCCGCCGCCACGAGCGTGCCCATGAAAACCCGACACCGACCACTTTCAAATAGGATTCCAGCATGCTCTGGGTAAAGTCATTTCACATCATCTTCGTCGTCAGCTGGTTTGCCGGGCTGTTCTACCTGCCGCGCATCTTCGTCAACCTGGCGATGGTCCCGGTCGATGCTGGCGCCGAGCGCGAGCGGCTGCTCTTGATGGCGGGCAAGCTCTACCGTTTCGTCTCGCCTATCGGTGTACTGGCGATTATTTTTGGCCTCTGGTTATGGTTCGGCTACGGCTTCGCAGGCGACTGGCTGCACGCCAAGACTGCGCTGGTTGCGCTCCTGGTCGTCTATCACCTTTGGTGCGGCGAGTTGCTCAAACGGTTTTCGGCCGGCGAGAATCCGCGCAACCATGTCTGGTTTCGCTTCTTCAATGAAGTGCCAGTACTCGCGCTCGCAGCGATCGTGATTTTGGCCGTGCTCAAACCCTTTTAGGCAGGCCAGTGGAATCATTTTTTTCGTCTTGTCCGCGTGGGCTGGAAGCGCCCTTGGCCGAGGATATCGTGGCGGCCGGTGGCGATGCTGTCCGCATTGTCCCCGGCGGCGCCATGTTTTCCGGCGACTGGGCAAGCTGCTATCGGCTCAATCTCGAATCGCGGATCGCCACACGGGTACTCTGGCGTGTCGGTCAGGGCAGCTACCGCAACGAGAACGACGTATTCCGTCTCGCCAGCGGGCTCGACTGGCCAGGCTGGTTCTCCGTCGAACAAACCCTGCGCGTCTATGTCACCGCCATCAAGAGTCCGCTGAAAAGCCTGGAGTTCATTACCCTGCGCATCAAGGACGCCGTTTGCGACCGCTTTCGCGATACCAATGCCGGTCGGCGGCCGAGTGTCGATACGGCCAATCCCGATGTGCGCATTCACGCTTTTCTCACCGCCGATGCGGTGACTTTCTATCTGGATACGTCCGGCGAACCCTTGTATCTGCGTGGTCAAAAACACGCCAAGGTGCAAGCGCCGCTAAAGGAAAATCTTGCCGCTGGCATATTGCGACTGAGTGGCTGGCAACCGGGCACGCCCTTGCTCGACCCGATGTGCGGCAGCGGCACGTTCTTGCTCGAAGCGGCGCAAATGGCACTCGATATCGCGCCCGGGCTGTCGCGCCCGGCGGATCGTTTTGCGCTCATTCGCCTGTCGACTTTCGATGCGGCGCTGTGGCGCCAACTGCGCGCCGCCGCTCAAAAACGACGTCAGCCGCCGCGTCGCTTGCCGCTGTGGGGCCGTGATTTGTCGGCGGACGCGGTGGCGCGCACTGTCCAGAATCTTGCTGCGGCCGGATTCGATGGTGTAGCCGATGTGGCCCAAGGCAACCTGCTTGACATATTGGCACCGACCGCGCAAGGAATCATGATAGCCAATCCGCCGTATGGCGAACGCATTGGTGAAGCGGACGAACTGGCGGTCTTTTATCCACTACTCGGCAATGCCATGAAGTCGCGTTATGCCGGTTGGGACTGTTTTTTCCTGTCGGCCGATACGCGCTTGCCAAAACTGATCGGTCTGCGGGCCGACCATCGCACCCCACTTTATAACGGCGCTCTCGAGTGCCGCCTCTATCATTACCGCATGATTGCCGGGTCACGGCGACCGCCAAACTAGAGCGAAGCTGCTCGAGCCAGCGCGCCTTCATCACCTATCGGTCTGCGCCAAGAAGAAGCGTAGTCAGTCAAATTTGCCTGGCAAGCTCCCCGGGGTAAGTACTCGCTGGGGGGAATTCGCCGCGGCCAAACTGGCGCGTCGGTTCTGCGCAGCAGAAAGGTTCAAACTGAGGGTTCAGACTGAAGCGGTCAGACGATGTCGAGATGCTTGATACTCGCTGTCAGGTCGCGATCCTTGGCTGCCTTTCCCTCCAACTTGATGTGCAGGCGCAGATCATTGACCGAGTCGGCATTGCGCAAGGCGTCTTCGTAGGTTATCTGGTCGCTTTCGTAAATGTCGAACAGGGATTGATCGAAAGTTTGCATCCCGAGCTCGCGCGATCGCTTCATGATTTCCTTGATCTCGGGCACATTGCCCTTGAAGATCAGGTCTGAAATCAGCGGCGAGTTGAGCATGATTTCAACCGCCGGGACGCGCCCCTTGCCATCCTTGAGGGGAATCAGGCGCTGCGATATCAGACCGCGCAGGTTCAATGAAAGGTCCATCAACAACTGGTCACGTTTGTCTTCGGGGAAGAAATTGACGACCCGATCCAGCGCCTGGTTAGTCGAATTGGCGTGCAGCGTACCGAGGCAGAGGTGTCCGGTCTCGGCGAAGGAAATGGCGTGTTCCATTGTTTCGCGGTCGCGAATTTCGCCGATCAGGATGACATCGGGGGCTTGGCGCAGGGTATTCTTCAAGGCCATTTCCCATGAATCCGTATCAACGCCCACTTCGCGCTGGGTGATGATGCAATTGCGGTGCTCGTGCACGAATTCGATCGGATCCTCGACGGTGACAATGTGCCCGTAGCTGTTCTCGTTGCGGAAACCGATCATTGCCGCCAGCGAGGTTGATTTGCCACAACCGGTGCCGCCGACAAACATCACCAGGCCGCGCTTGGCCATGGCAATGTCCTTGAGCACCGGCGGCAGACGAAGTTCGTCGAGCGTCGGAATCTTGGTGTTGATGGTCCGCAGTACCAGACCGGTGCGCCCCTGCTGGATAAAAGCGTTCACCCGAAACCGCCCGATGGCTTGCGGATTGATGGCGAAGTTGCATTCCTTGCGCGCTTCAAAATCGGCCGCCTGACGGTCGTTCATGATGGCGCGAGCGAGTTCCAGCGTATGTTGCGGCGAGAGCACTTGCGCCGTCGCCGGCGTGACCCGTCCGTCAACCTTGATTGCCGGCGGAAACCCGGCAGTGATGAACAGATCCGAGCCTTTCCTGCTCACCATCAGGTTGAGCAGGTTGTACATGAACTTCAAGCCTTCATCGCGTTCCATGATGTCTCCTTGCGTGAAGTCATCGCTAGCCGATCAGTGCAAGGCGGCGCAAATTGTTGCTACGCGTTTCGCTTCTGAACGTCAGGCCGCGAAGCCGTCTTTGTTGGCCGCCTTGGCGCGGGCCTCGACCGAGGAGACGACGTTACGCCGCACCAGTTCGGCAAGGTTCTGGTCGAGCGTTTGCATGCCATGGCCTTGGCCAGTCTGTATCGACGAATACATCTGCGCCACCTTGTTTTCGCGAATCAGATTGCGGATCGCTGGCGTGCCGATCATGATCTCGTGCGCCGCCACGCGCCCCTGTCCATCCTTGGTCTTGAGCAGTGTCTGCGAGATGACGGCGCGCAGCGATTCGGACAGCATGGAACGCACCATGTCTTTCTCCGTCGCGGGAAAAACGTCGATGACGCGGTCGATGGTCTTGGCTGCCGAACTGGTGTGCAAGGTTCCGAAAACCAGGTGTCCGGTTTCTGCCGCGGTCATGGCCAGACGGATGGTCTCGAGGTCGCGCATTTCACCGACCAGGATCACATCCGGATCCTCGCGCAGAGCACTGCGCAGCGCGTTGGCGAACGACAGCGTATGCGGGCCGACCTCACGCTGGTTGATCAGACATTTTTTCGAATCGTGCACAAATTCGATGGGGTCTTCCACGGTCAAGATATGCCCGTAGGTATTGTCATTGACAAAATCGACCATCGCTGCCAGCGTGGTTGATTTGCCTGAGCCGGTCGGCCCGGTGACCAGAACGATGCCGCGCGGCTGCTGGGATATTTCGGCGAAGATCTTTGGCGCGTTAAGTTGTTCCAGCGTCAGCACCTTCGACGGAATCGTGCGGAAGGCGGCGGCAGCGCCACGGTGCTGGACATAGGCATTGACGCGGAAACGCGCCAGAGTGGGCACTTCAAAAGAGAAATCGCATTCGAGATTTGCTTCGGAGTGCGTGCGCTGGCCGTCATTCATGATGTCATACACCATGGCATGCACGTCCTTGTGATCCATGGCCGGCAAGTTGATGCGGCGCACGTCGCCATGGACGCGGATCATCGGCGGCAACCCCGACGACAAGTGCAGATCGGAAGCCTTGTTCTTGACCACGAAAGCGAGCAGTTCAGTGATATCCATGAAGAGTACCTGGCGCGTCTAAGCAGAAGGATGAAAACGTCGCGATGCTATACTCCGGGCGCTTTCTCGGACCATTATGACAACAATTTCAGCGAACTTGCAAGCCGTGAAAACACGTATCGCTGCTGCATGCGTGGCGAGCGGCAGGAAGGTTGGCGAAGTTCGGTTGGTCGCAGTCTCGAAGACCTGGCCGGCGGATTGCGTGGAGAGCGCTGCAGCTGCCGGACAACACGTGTTTGGCGAGAATTTCGTCCAGGAAGGGGTCGCCAAGATCGCGGAGTTGGCCGCACTCAGCCTCGAGTGGCATTTCATCGGCCCGTTGCAGAGCAACAAGACGAGCCTGGTCGCCGAAAATTTTGCTTGGGTGCATTCGCTGGACCGGGAGAAGATCGCGCAGCGCTTGTCTGCGCAGCGCCCTGTCGATAAGCCGCCGTTGCTGGTCTGCATCCAGGTCAATATCAGCGGCGAACAGACCAAGGCTGGTGTCACGCCCGAGGCGGCCTTGCCGCTGGCCCGGCGGATTGCGCAATTGCCCGGTCTTCGGTTACGTGGCCTGATGGCGATTCCCGAGCCATCGGATGATGTGGATTTGGTACGGAGCCGGTTTCGGCGCCTGCGAGCCTTGCGCAATGAACTGAATGAATTCGGCTTGGCACTCGATACCTTGTCGATGGGCATGTCGCATGATCTTGAAGCGGCGATCATGGAAGGTGCGACGATGGTTCGCGTCGGCACAGCAATTTTTGGCGAACGCAATAAGGATCTACACCAATGAAGATCACCTTTCTTGGCGGCGGCAACATGGCTACCGCGCTCATCGGCGGCATGCGCCAGCGCGGCTTTTCGGCCCCGGCCATTCAGGTCGTCGAACCGCTCGAGGCTGCGCGAGAGCGCATGACCGAGGCTTTCGGGGTGCGCTGCACAGGGGCGGTCGACGCCGCTGCCATGAACTGCGAAGTGTGGGTATTGTCGGTCAAGCCGCAGCAGATGCGGCAAGCCCTGGCGCCCTTGGCGGGGCGACTGGAAAACCAGCTCGTCATCAGCATCGCCGCCGGCTTGCGGCTGAACGATATCGGCCGCTGGCTGGGTGGCCACCGGCAGTTGGTGCGGACCATGCCCAACACACCGGCATTGATTGGTCATGGCATCACCGGCATGTATGCCGATCCCGCGGTCGATGCCGAAGGTCGCGAACGCGCCGAACGCATCCTCAGTGCTGTTGGCAGCACCACCTGGATCGCCGACGAAGCGATGATGGACGCGGTCACCGCCATCTCCGGCAGCGGTCCGGCTTATGTGTTCTACTTTATCGAGGCGTTGCAGGAGGCGGCGAGCGCACTGGGATTTGACGCAGAGGCAGCACGCCAGCTGAGCATCGAAACCTTTCTCGGTGCGGCGCGGTTGGCACAGGAAAGCAACGATCCGGTGGCCGGCCTGCGCGAACGCGTCACCTCCAAGGGCGGGACCACCGAGGCAGCGCTCAACTCTTTCGATGCTGATCAGATCAAGGCAGCCATCCTCCGTGGCGCCCAAGCCGCCGCTGCGCGGGGCCGCGAACTTGGCGAACAGATGGGCAAGGACTGACCATGCTGATGCAACTCTTGCTGATGCTAGTAGAAGCAGTATTCGGCTTCTTTACCATGATGCTGCTGGCGCGCTTCCTCATGCAGTGGGCGCGCGCACCGTTCCGCAATCCTCTGGGTCGGCTCGTCGTGGCAGTAACCGATGGCGCGGTTCGGCCACTGCGGCGATTCATCCCCGGCCTGTTCGGGCTCGATCTGCCCAGTCTGCTGCTGGCATGGCTCTGTCAGCTGATGTTCCTGGCATTTGCTTTCGGCATTGCCGGCGAATTTGTCTCGGTGACAGCGCAAGCGATCGGCGTGCTGGCCCTGATCGCCTTGCTCGAAACGCTTCGCCTGGCGCTTTATATTGTTGTTGCCGCGGTTGTCATCACGGCAGCGCTCTCCTGGATCGCCCCCGACTCGCCGGTTGCGCCGCTTTTTTTCTCCCTGGCCCGCCCCTTTCTGTCGCCGCTGCAGCGACGTATCAAGCCGGTTGGCGGCGTCGATCTTTCGCCGCTGGTGTTGCTGCTCGGGCTGCAGATGTTGTTGGCGGTGGTCGGCTGGGCTCGCGCCGCGCTGGGGCCGCTGCTGGCCATGGCATGAACGACGCTGGCTGGTTGCAGACCAGCCACGCCGGCGTGCTGCTCAACCTGCATGTTCAGCCCGGCGCCAAACGCAGCGAGATTGTCGGCCTGCATGGCAGCGCGCTGAAAATTCGCCTTGCTGCGCCGCCAGTGGATGGCAAAGCCAACGCCTGTCTGGTTAACTATCTGGCCGAGCAGCTGGAACTCCCCAAATCCAGTATCAGCCTGGTGTCCGGGCTATCTTCCCGGTCAAAGCGTGTCGCTGTTGCCCTTCTCACCGCGGAGCAAATTCGGAAACGCCTCTTGCCGGATTGAGTTTTGTTCGGCCGCACCCTGAGTACAAGTACGGTGCAGTAACTTGCGTTTGTTGATGAGAATAATTATCATTACCGCACAACTTCTTCAGGAGGCTTTATGGGCTATCTTGCTCGCCAGCTTGTGCGCTATTTGCTGTTGTTTGCCGTATCGGTGCCGGCCCTTGCCTATGCAACGGACGGCGATTACACCCTGGTGATCGAGAATCACCGCTTTCAGCCAGAATCCCTGCTGGTGCCGGCGGGCAAAAAAATTCGCATCGCCGTGGAGAACCGCGACGCCACTGCCGAGGAATTTGAGAGCCATGACCTCAATCGCGAAAAGGTGATACCGGCCAATGGCAAAGCAATGATCTTCATCGGACCGCTCGAACCTGGTCGCTACCCTTTCATTGGCGAGTTCAACGAGAAAACCGCCCAGGGCACCATCGTCGCCCAATAACGGAGGCCAGCAATGTTCGGGACCGCAGTGATTGTTTTTCGCGAGGTGCTGGAAGCAGCGCTGATCATCGGCATCGTTGCCGCTGCCACCCGCGGCGTGGCGATGCGCGGCCGCTGGATCGTTGGTGGCCTGTTGCTCGGTCTGGCTGGTGCGGGCGCGGTTGCAGCGCTGACCGACGTCATCGCCGCAATGGCCGCAGGGATCGGTCAGGAAATCTTCAATGCGACGGTTCTCGGCGTCGCCGTGCTGATGCTCGCCTGGCATAACATCTGGATGTCGAAGCACGCCGCGCAGCTCTCGAAACAGGCGAAGCACATGGGCACGGCGATTCGCGATGGCCGCAGCGAGTGTTCGGCGCTGCTGGTGCTGATCGGCGTGGCCGTGTTGCGCGAAGGTGCCGAGACCGTGTTGTTCCTGCACGGCATCGCCGCCTCTACGAGCGGCAACGCTACGCCGATGTTGCTCGGTGGCGCCATGGGCGCACTCGCCGGCGCGGCGGTTGGTTATGCCACCTATTTTGGTCTGCTGCGCATTCCGTTGCGCTGGTTCTTCATCTCCACGGCCGGCCTGGTCTTGCTCCTCGCTGCCGGGCTGGCTTCGCAAGCTGCCGGTTTCCTGATCCAGGCCGACCTCATCCCGAGCCTGGTCACACCGATTTGGGATACGTCCAGCGCCTTGCCGGAGACCTCGCTTGGCGGTGCGTTACTGCACAGCCTGATCGGCTATCAGGCGCGGCCCGCGGGCATGCAAATCGGATTTTATTTCGCCACCCTCGGCGCCATTGCACTGGGCATGAAATATGGCACAAGCAAATCCCGATGAGGCAGAGAACCTGTTTCCTGGCGGCAATAGGCTGGATGTGGGCAGGCGCCGCTATCGCCGAGCCATCCGATTACATTTACCTGCCGCAGGTCGAAGTGGGAGAAAGGGAAGTTGACTTCAAGTTCGGCTCCGCTCAGCAAGCGGGTGGCACCAATCAGGCCGCCAGTCTCGGCTTCGGCTACGGCGCCAGCGAAACCTGGTTCACCGAAATCTATCTCAAATACACGCGCGTTGCCGACGTCACCCGCTATGACGCGGTCGAATGGGAGAACAAGTTTCAGCTCACGGAAACCGGCAAGTATCCGCTCGACCTGGGCGCGGTGATCGAGTTCGAAGTACCGCGCGATCGCAGCGAAGGCTATGAGTTGAAGCTGGGCCTGCTCAGCCAGACCGATGTCGGCAAACTGCAGCTGAACGGAAATTTGCTCCTGCAGCGGCAATATCGCAACGCCACCGGCGGGCAAACGCAGCTGGGTTACCAGTGGCAAGCCAAGTTTCCCTGGCGCCCGGAACTGGACTTCGGCCTGCAGGGCATGGGCGAAGTCGGCCAGTGGAATCGATGGGCCAGCCACCAGGACCAGAACCACCGTATGGGGCCCACCGTATTCGGCAAGCTCGCCTTGGGCGGTCGTCAGTCACTCAGGTACAACGCCGCCTGGTTGATCGGTGTCAGCCAGGCTGCGCCCGACCACACATTGCGGCTGCAGACGGAGTTCGAGTTTTAGCCGAGTGGCCGTTCGGTGATAGCGAAGTCAGCGAAGTCAGGCCCAGTCGCTATTGAACAAACAATGACTTTTCAGCCGAAGCCAAACAGGCCGCAGGAACAGCGGTGACACCTGCCGCCAGCGGCCACGGCTCGCCCGCACCATGGCATATCAAGTACAGATGATCCAGCGCAAGCGTTTCTTTCGCCGAGCGCATCGAAGCAGTTATGCGCGGCGAGTTTGTTAGCTTGATCTCGAACCCCAAGCGCTTGTCATCTTTTATCACCAGCAAGTCCAGTTCTGCGCCGGCATGCACACCCCAAAAAAACGCTTCGTTGCGCCTAGCTTCCGTGTGGCGAATGATCTCATGCAGAATAAAACCTTCCCATGAAGCGCCGCACTTCGGGTGTGCCAGCAAACCGTCTTTGCTGCCTATGCCCAACAGGCTGTGCAGCAAACCGGTATCCGCCACATATACCTTGGGTGCCTTTATCTCGCGTTTGCCCACGTTCGCATGCCAGGGGGTCAGGCGGAACGCCATGAACGTTCCCTCCAATATATCCAGATAGCGTGAGACGGTCTTGTCGCTCGCCCCGAGGGCCCGTGCCAATTCGCTGCCATTCCAGGTTTGCCCATGGTAATGCGCTAGCATTGTCCAGAAGCGGCGCAGGGTGAGCGCGGGCAGATTGATGCCCAGTTGCGGCAAATCGCGCTCCAGATAAGTGCGGATGAAGGCCTCCCGCCATTCCTGGCTGAATTGTGGTTCGATCGCCAGCAACGCCCGCGGAAAGCCGCCGCGCAGCCAACGCGTATCCAGCCAATCCGGGTCCGCGGCTAAGGCGCCAAGCTCATTCAGGGCCAGTCCATCCAGTTCATGAAAATCAACCCGCCCGGCCAGACTATCGGCGGTCGCCTTGAGCAGTTCTGGCGCTGCACTGCCGAGAATCAAGAATCGCGCTGGTGCGTCTGGGCGGTCGGCCAAGACCCGCAACAAGGGAAAAATATCCTTGCGAAGTTGAATCTCGTCCAGTACCACCAAACCCTTCAGATCGCGCAGAACAAAAGCCGGGTCGGAAAGCCGCGCTTGGTCATCCGGATCCTCCAAATCAAAATGCCGCACCGGGCCATTCCAATCCTTCTCCAATTGCCGGGCAAGGGTAGTTTTCCCGACCTGCCTGGCACCCAGCAGGGCGACCACCGGAAAATTGGAAAGCTGCAGCTTGAGCAGAGCCAAGTGACGCGTTCGTGGAATCATCCGCGCAATATACGTGAAAAATCGGACAAGTAGTCCGACTTTTCACGATTATCACTTCTCAACTCTCCGCCGCCGCGGCAAATCCCCTCAATGCAGCGCTGCCGGTCGCTCCGCGGCCACAGCATTGAGCCGTCGCCACAGCAGCCCTTCCTCGTCATCGCTGCTCGGCAAATACTCGCGCACCGTAGCACGCAGCAGCGCCAGGGCGCTGGCGTAGTCGAAGGCATGACATGCCACATCAAGCGCCTGCAGTCGCTGCATCAACTCCACCCATGGCAGCTCGTGTTCGAAGGCACGCATGATCAGTGGATGCCCGGTGCCTTCAACATTCTCGCCAATGAGCAATTCCTCAAAGAGCTTTTCACCGGGGCGCAGGCCAACGATTTCAATGGCGATGTCACCTTCCGGGTGACTCTCGTCGCGCACCTGGAGACCGGATAGGTGGATCATCCGCCTAGCCAGATCGATTATGCGCACCGGCTTGCCCATGTCGAGAACGAATACCTCGCCGCCTTTCGCCATGGCGCCAGCCTGAATAACGAGTTGTGCAGCTTCGGGTATTGACATGAAATAGCGCGTCATCTCAGGGTGCGTCAGCGTAATCGGGCCACCAGCTTCGATCTGCCGGCGAAACAGGGGTACTACGGAACCCGAGGAACCCAGCACGTTGCCAAAGCGCACCATGCAAAAGCGCGTCTTCGGCTCGCTTTGCCGGCTCTTCGTCGCCAGCGCCTGCAGGATCAGTTCGGCCAGCCGCTTGCTTGCGCCCATCACATTAGTTGGGCGCACTGCCTTGTCGGTGGAAATCAGAACAAAAGTCTCGACGTTGGCAGAGAGCGCCGCTTCGGCGATCAAGCGCGTGCCGATCGCGTTGTTGCGCAAGCCCTCCAGCGGATTGTGCTCGACCAGTGGCACATGTTTGTAAGCAGCGGCGTGATAGACCGTCTGTACCTCGTACACTCGCATCATATGCTCGTTGCGCCGCTGATGCGACACGGAACCGAGCACAGCCACCAACTCGATCCCCTGCCGCGCCGCCATCGGCGCGAGTTCATGCTCGACCGAATAGAGTGCAAACTCGCTACGATCCAGCAGCACCAGGCGCCGTGGGCGCAGCAGCAATATCTGCCGACATAGCTCAGATCCGATCGAACCGCCCGCGCCGGTAACCAGCACCGACTTGCCGGCGACACAGGCGCCAAGCAGGGCCGAGTTGGGCGCCACGGCATCGCGGCCGAGCAGATCCTCAATGCCCACTGTACGCAGGGCATCGGCATTCAAAGAACCATTGACCAAATCCACCATGCCGGGAACGATTTTCAGCTTGCAGGCCAACGGCTCCAGTCGCGCAAGAATCTCAGCCCGGCGGGCGCGTGTGGCCGATGGAATGGCGACGAGAATTTCCAGTATGTCTTTGGCGTCAATCAGATGCGCCAGATTGGTTGGCGAATACACGCGCAGACCGGCAAGCTCAGTATTCTGCAACTCGTGCTTGTCATCCAGAAAGCAGACTGGCTCGTACTCGCGACCGGCGCGCAAGGCATAAGCCAATTGAGTCCCTGCGCGGCCGGCGCCATAGATTGCAACTCGCCGGCCACCATCGTGCCGACGCTCGGCCCCGGTAAAGTAACTGCGCGCTAAAAAGCGGCTGGCACCGACATAAAGGATCGCCAGCAGCCAGTAGATGATCAAAACGCCACGCGAGAACCCCTCCACATGGAAAAAGGCGGCCAGAGCAGCGAGCGCGAGCACGGAAAGGCTGACGCCAACGAAGACCACGTAGATCACGCGATCTTCCATGAAGCGGATTACTGCGCGATACAGACCCAGCTTGATGAAGAGCGGAACGGCGGCGAACGGCGCAGCCAGCGCGATCCATAGGTACGCATCGAGTGGCGGTGTGGCCGAATCGAAGCGCAACGCCACCGCAGACCAAAAGGCAAAACAGAGCAACAGGCTGTCGACGGCAACGACGACGGCCTGCTTGTAACGGCGAGGGAGTCTCAGAAACCCTCTTAGCATAATGTACCGCAGTCAGGCATTGCCACGCTTTCCGTGAACGCAATCGCGATAAGTACCGAACGCAGAGGCAAAGTCTGCCAGGAACTGGGAGACTCGTTCTTCAATGAGATACACCATCGCGAAGTAATACTTTCAAAGTCGTCATCCATAAAATCTTCAAATCAAACCAGAATGATTTCCGCTGCAGATATTCCACGTCCAGCTTTACCTTTTCGGGAATGGGCAACTCGTCACGGCCGTTAATCTGCGCCCAACCGGTCAAACCGGGAATCAATTCATGGACGCCTCGCTCGGTCCGAAGCGTGATGAGATCGTCCTGATTGAATAACGCCGGGCGAGGGCCGACGAAGCTCATCTCACCCGTGAGAATACACCAGAGCTGTGGCAATTCATCCAGACTGCTCTTGCGCAAGAAACTCCCAATCGATGTCAAGTAGTGCTCCGGATTGTTCAACAAGTGCGTCGCCACTGCCGGAGTGCCGACAAGCATACTGCGGAACTTTGGCATTCTAAAGCTCTTGTTATCACGGCCGACACGGTCAGACCAGTAAAGGATCGGTCCGCTGGATGTCAGGCGAACTGCCACAGCGACCAACGCGATCAGGATGCATAGTACCAGCACTGCGCAAACACCAGCGATCAGATCAAATGCTCTTTTCATTGTCATCACGCGCGGACTACCAACGACCTACCGCGCGTTGAAACCCCTCGTCCACGGTCATGGGTGGGTTCCACTCTAGGGTTTTGCAAGTGTGTCGAATATCCACCTGTAGAGAGTCGATTAGCCGCTCAATCTCAGCTCGTCGCCCGGTAACGTTTCCGCCCAAACGCAACAGCGCCGGCGGCACTGGAAGCAGCCGCGCCGGTCGCCCGATGGCCCTGGCCAAGCCGCGAATCAATTCCGGGGTGGAGAGATCGTCGCCATCCGATACCAGAAAGGTCTGACCCGCCGCCGCAGGATGGAAGATGCATCTAATCAGCATATCCACCAGATTATCCAATCCCAGCAGCGAACGGTAGTTTTGAATTGCGCCCAGTGGCAGGGGCACGCCGCGCTTCACCAACTTCGTCAAGCGCAGAAAATTGGCCCTTACGCCGGGGCCGTACACCATTGGTGGGCGCACTACTACTGCTTCAAGACCAGTCTGCTGTGCTACCCGCCACAACTCCTGCTCGGCCTCCCACTTGGAAATGCCATAGGGATCTTCCGGTGCCGGGGTATCAGACGCAGAAAAAGGCGAACCGGGCGGTGTCCGCTCGCCATTCACCTTGACAGAACTTAGAAACGACGAGCCGCATCAGGAATACCTACCTGATCCAGCAATTCGATGCAGCGCACCCGCAGCCCGGCATTTTCCGGGG
>CAISUK010000699.1 GCA_903888645.1 uncultured Pseudomonadota bacterium
AGCATCAGCGTTGGCGTGGCAGCGCGAACGGCGACTATGCACACGCCTGAAGACCTCATCAAGGTTGCAGACGGGGGCGTCTATGTGGCGAAACGGAAGGGGAGAAATCGCGTCGAATGTGCCAGCGTGGCGGCCATCGCGATGCGCTTGTGAGGCAAGCTCGGACGCCGGCTCGGACGTCGGCCCGCGCAAGGATTCTTGAGAAATTGCTGAACGCGACTCCGCTCGTCCAGCGTTTTGAGAAAATCATTCGTGGCGATTGATGCCATGCGGGAGATAAGATGACATACTGCGATTCCCGATATGAATAGGATCGTTACCGAATCATGAGCACGCCAGAAAACCCCGTTGTGTTCGGCACCGAAGACATCCTGATGAGCTTGTGCAATTCGGTGAGCAAGGTTCTGACCGCCGCAACAAATAGCCAAATTCACTATTCCGGCATGGTGCAGCGGATTACCAAGACTTGCCTCAAGCCGGATATCGGCTGTTTCGTCCTGTTCGACGGCGGCTTCTCTGGCTTGGTGGTCATCAATTTTTCGGCCCAGTCGGCCATGGAGCTGTACGAGAGTTACATGCTGAACATGGGCATGGCGAAGGCAGACCTGGCCAGTTCGCACACCTCGGAAGATGTTGGCAATGTCATGGGAGAGCTGATGAACCAGATCGTCGGCGACTTCACTGGCAACGTGGCGCGCGAGTTGCAGACCCATATCACGCAGAATCAGCCGAAGATGCTGGTCCTCAACAAGCAGGTAATGCTGAGCGTGGACATGAATCTCGACAAGCCCGAAGCCCGCCGCGTGACCTTCTTTACAGGCCGCAACAACATCTTCTACCTGGAACTCGCCATCGACCGGACCGAGTTCATCAAACTGTTTGATTTCGAGCCTCAAGAGGCTCCGGATCCCGATTCGTTGATCGCCAATGCTCAGGCCGGTGCGGCGTCCGCGCGCTCCGCTCAACCCGCCAAACCGGTCTCGTCCAATGACCGGGACAACCTCCTCGACTCGCTCGGCATGTGAAGTTGCCTGGCCCGTATCACGCATCTGGGTGACTTGCCTGATGCTGTGTCTAACCCCGCTATGCCGATGGGGACGACGGTTACTTTGGCAGCCGGATGGTCATGTAGTTACTTTGCTTATTTTCTGAGTTCATCATGATAGACCTTCCTGCGGGGACCATTTACCTGGTCGATGACGATCCGGCGGTGCTGAGGCTGTTGGCGGCGACTGTTGCTACCATTGGCGTAGCTGCGAAGGTTTTCGATTCGGCCAGGGATTTTCTTTTGGCATACGTGCCAACGCCTTGCGACTGTCTCGTCTGCGATTTACGGATGCCTGACATTGACGGCATGGAGTTGCAGAGAAGGCTGAAGTGCCTGCCGATTGCACCGCCGATAATTTTCCTTACTGGCTTTGCGGAAGTGAATATTGCGGTAGAAGCAATGAAACTGGGTGCGTTTGATTTTCTGGAAAAGCCGTTCAGCGCGCAGGCCCTGCTCGGAAAAATCCAGGCGGCATTGAATTTCAGTCGCGATCAATATGCAAAATCGCTCGAGGCCCAGACCAGGCAGGCACGCCTGGCCGTGCTGACTCTGCGGGAACGCAGCGTCATTGCGCGGGTGGTGAACGGCCAATCAAGCAGGGAAATTGCTGCGTCCCTGGGTATCAGCATTCGGACCGTCGAGAACCACCGGACCCGGCTGATGGAGAAACTGCACGTGGAATCGACAGTTGAGCTTGTCAAACTGTTCTTGTAGAAAAGCCATGCTTGCTTAACTCGGTTCTTGTTGGGTCGTCGCCGCGGGCAGGCAGTCCGTGACGATATCGGCAAGCGTCTTTGCCGGTACGGGCTTCATCAGAAAACGGCGTATCCCGATTTGCAGGGCGGTTTTTTCGTCGATCGAGTGACTATATCCGGTCGTCAGAATGATCGGCATGTCTGGCCGGAGCGCGAGTAGCGCACGAGCAAGCTCGGCACCGGTCAACTCCGGCATGGTCTGATCTGTAATGACCAGATCCGCGCAATGCGGATTGTCCTGGAACAACCGCAAAGCCTCTGTTGAGCGCGTCACGCCGATCACTTTGCAGCCAAGGTTTTCCAGCAGCACGGTCATGAAACCAACGATGCTCGTTTCGTCATCCACGACCATGACATTGCCGTTTCGCCTTGCAGCCTTGGCATCCAGTTCGATTTTTCCGCTTGCTTTTTGAACGTCAGCCGATTCAGCTGGCAAATAGACCCGGAACTCAGTGCCTTCGCCGACCACGGAGTGCACTTCAATATGGCCGTCGGAAGAGTGCACGATTCCGTGCAATACGGAAAGACCCAAGCCGGTTCCGTGCCCGACTTCCTTGGTCGTGAAGAAAGGATCGAATATCTTGGACAGATTCTCTCGGGGAATCCCGGATCCGCTGTCGCGCACGGAAAGCATTAAATAGCTTCCCCGGAAAGCTCTGTGGCATGAAGCGCATACAACGGGATCGGGCGACACGACCTTTCGCGCGCTGATCGCGACGCTGCCAGTTCCGTGGATCGCGTCACGCGCGTTGATGCCGAGGTTCATCAGAATCTGATGCAGCTGGACCGGGCTTATAACCACATCCGGCAGATCCTTGGCAATATCGGCCTCGATGGCTATCGAGGTCGGCACAGTTGACCGAAGCAGTTTCACCACTTCCTTGACGATAGGCGCCGCGATGATCGCCTCGCTATCGACCTCATTCTTCCGGCTGAAAGTCAGCAACTGCGCCACCAGCTCCTTGGCACGAATTCCCGCCTGCAGAATTTCCTGAAGAAATTGATTGAGCTGCGAGCTTCCCCGGATTTGCGGTGACGCCTGCATCAGTTCGGCATAGCCGCAGATAGCGGCGAGAATGTTGTTGAAGTCATGCGCGATGCCACCGGTCAGGTGCCCGATCAATTCCATCTTCTGGGCTTGACGTAACTGTATTTCGAGCGCTTTCTGTTCCTGTTCGGTATTGAAGCGCTCGGTGATGTCGCGGCTG
>CAISUK010000700.1 GCA_903888645.1 uncultured Pseudomonadota bacterium
AAGGATGGCGCTGATCTGAAGTTTTGCTACGAGGCTGGCCCCTGTGGGTACGGG
The DNA here is from genome assembly GCA_903888645.1 of uncultured Pseudomonadota bacterium. GTDB lineage: Bacteria > Pseudomonadota > Gammaproteobacteria > Burkholderiales > Rhodocyclaceae > CAISUK01. The sequence goes on from CAISUK010000700.1 coordinate 55, forward strand.
CTTCATCGCCAACTGACTGAGTTGGACTGGGAGTGCCAGGTTGTTGCGCCGTCGCTGATTCCGAAGAAGGCAGGAGATCGGGTCAAGACTGATCGACGCGACAGTCTCTTGTTGGCAAGACTGCATCGGGCTGGGGAGTTGACAGCGGTATGGGTGCCCGATGGCGCGCAGGAAGCGCTGCGCGATTTGACGCGGGCACGCGAGATGGCTCAGGAAGCCGACAATCAGCCGCGCATCAATTTGCTCGAGATTCAATTGTGACGGTGGAACTTTGAGAGTGTCACTGGCGTATTCCAAGAGCAGCTTGAAAGCGTAGGCATACGACTCGCAGGTGTTGTCGCTGGCGCCGCGTTCGATGGGAAGGCGTTGTTGGAGAAACGCCGAGATATGTGGGGCGATCAGTGTCATGACTGTACTCCTGCCACAAAGCTCTCACACCGCTCAGCGATGCCTCTCATGAGATCAGGCGTCGCTTCCAGATACCAATAGGTATGTGCAACATTGCCATGCCCGAGATAAGTCGAGAGTGCCAACATATGTTTCGTGATGTGATCACGACCATCCGGGCAGTGTTCCAGAGATCTCACGGCAAAGGTGTGCCTTAGGGAATGCGGCGTGGGCCGAGGACGCACCGGTCGACACGGCAATCTAATTGCCTTAGCAACCGCACCAAATGCGGTTTCAACGTCCTCGATGATCAGGGGCTTCCTGCGCAACGAAACAAATACATGATCATCCAGCGGAGCATAAGGCCGCCGCTGTTCGAGATAGCGTTCGAGGCCAGCCCTTACAGTTTCGTGAATAGGGACAAGGCGGCTTTTTCGGAACTTGGAATTTCGAATTACCAATCCGTCCGGGGTGATGTCGCCGTAGCGCAGGTGAATGGCTTCGGAAGTGCGAAGTCCCGTGCATGCCAGCAGCGAGAAGAACGCGCCGTAGGTCTGGCGGCGCAACGAGTGGCATCCCAGATGGAATGCCGCCTTCACGAACCGCTGAATGTCTTCGCAGGACATGATGTAGGGGACAGGACGCGGACCCTTTTCGCTACCAAAGATGGCTGCCGGCATTTCGTGGCGAGAATCTTCAACCCGGGCGACGCGCACGAAACGAATTACATGGCCAATCTTGCGTGCGCGCTGATGAACCGTTCGCGCCAGTCCAGCCCATTCAACAGCCGTTTCTCGGCAAACGCAGTCCTGCCCGCGTGCGTCTGAGAATGCGGCGAAGCTGAGCAGACATTTCCCCTCTGATTTGAGATCAAACCCGCACGCACGGCGCATGGCCAGATATGCCTCCACATGGTCGACTAGCATGGCTGCACCTCCGGCCAAGGTTGTGCAATCTGTTGTAGTGTCGAACGATCAACTTTGGCGTAGATTTGTGTTGTCGTGATAGACCGGTGACCAAGTATGACTGCGATGTCCTGCAACGATGTACCCTCTCGCAGCATCGACGTTGCCACAGAATGACGCAGCACATGGGCAGCGCCGCCGCTCGGACAGTGAACATCGGCCCGTTGCATTGCCTTGGCAGCGATCACCGAAATCGCGCAGTGGCTTGCAAAGGCACGGAACGGTGCCCGGGATCCGACAAATAGGGCAGCAGTGTCAG
>CAISUK010000701.1 GCA_903888645.1 uncultured Pseudomonadota bacterium
ACGATCAGGCGACGACAGGCGGTACTGCACCGAATGTGGCAACCTGGCAGAGCGTGGTCTATGCCTGGCAGCACAGCGAGGGCAGATTCTGGCCAGCAGGAGTTACACACCCATACGGGACATGCTGCGCCGTTGCGAAGGCTTCGCCCCCCTGCCGACTGACCCCGATCAACGCCACGGCCGGGACAAGTGGCGATGTCTGATTATGACCGCCGGTATATTGCCAACCGTCACGTAAGCCCATAAAACCGGCTCGATTTTCGCTGCACCTTAAGAATCATGCGACGCCCTGCGACTTCCTGCGAAAGTTTGTCCCGGCGTGTCCCGGCGCCGTCCCGGTGACAAACGCATAACGGGACAGCAAAAAAGGCTTAACCATGCGGGTTTCAGCGATTTGTCCCGCTTGTCCCGCTTGTCCCGGTCAATTTTCAGGGGGTAGGATGTTCAAAGCCCTGCGAAACCGGCGCGCGGGAAGGGTGCGGACAGGATAACTTAGCGCTGCTGGGGTGCCATCCGGCACGCGCGTGGCAGTGGGTAGGGGTAGGGGGTGCAAATCTCTACAGCGAGAGTTTCGGAGGACCGGACGGGTAACTAGATTTTTACGTGCGGGAGTTTTACTAGGGGGGGTATGCACCATCTATTTCCGTGTACCCAAGCGTGTACCCGGACGAAAAATCAATTCTTTGGAATGGCTCAACCGTGCGATAAAAGCTGGTCACTCGATATGTAGGTGCAACCTGGAATGAGGGGCAACCCTTACTGGTCGCCAAAAAGTAAGACTTTCACGTCACCGCCGCTCGTCATCCGCTGGCGCGAGACCGTAAGGTTTGACCAGACTCCAGACGTGCGAGGGAATCATGTTTTTCATGCGCGCTGGCTGCTCGCGACGTAAGTGAACGACCGTTTCCACAGCTTTCATTTCGAGCCGGGCTCGTGCGAACTCAAGTCCGCGCGGCCCCACTTTCGGCATCAGCCAGCCAACAATCGGCCTGAGCCAATTCGGCATGCGGCGCAACGGAAGACCGCCGGCAGCGCGCATTGTGTTTGCCAGGAAGCCCTTGACCGGACCCTGCCGCTTACCGGCGCTACCTGGCGCCGTGGTGCGGATTTCGTCGCCGAGCAGGCTGAGCAACTCCTCGCCGCGTGCGTTGCGCACCAGCAGCCATTGCTCGCCTTCGCCGCCCATGTAACCGACAGTGATGTCGGCCAATGCATTGGTGTAATCGACGCAGGTGCGGCAGGTGAGCGGAAAGAAATCCGGCGGCAGTTGCGAGATCGGTAGTTGGAGGAAAGGGATGGTCTTCTTCCGGCCATCGACGAAACGCACCTCCACATGGAAATCAGCGCGAAACTCGAGGTAGGTGATACTGCCGGCGGCGGCCTGCAGCTGCTGAGCGATCAGTTCGAGAAAGTCGTGGAAACGCTCGGTCGTGGTGTTGTCCGAACAAGGCGTGCCGATCACGTAGATCTGCTCGAAAGCCAATTGCGTCTCCAGAGCGCGCAGCGCATAGACCTGGCAGGGAACGCCGATCACCGCCAGACGCTTGTAGCCGCGTTCGCGCGCCGGCTCAAGAAGTGCAAGCAGCGGCGCATAGCCCATGCGCATGCCGCGGCAGTGGGCCATGCCCGCGGCGCTGGTGACCAGCACCGGCATCGGCCGCCAATTGTCCGCGGGGTCAGGCGCCATCGTCAGCACCGCATCCACAGCCCCCGTTTCCAGCAAGCGCTCGGCCAGCCGGGTGGTGATTCCAGTCCATTGCGCGCCGGTCTTCGGCGCTACCAACGCAGCCCGGAGCATCCGCCGGAACGTGCCGAAGTACAGCTCGTCCGGTCGTGCCGGATCCCGCGCACGCCCATGTACTTTTGCCTCCAGCAAGGGGTAGTCGGGCTTGATGAACTGGCAGGAATGGCCGCAGCGTTTGGGGTCCGAAGTGCGCGATATGCCGCAGTCGGTGCACAGGTCGCGGGGAGCGGCAGAAGAAACTGGTGGAGCGGAGACGGTGGTCAGCATTTCGCGCTTGAGGAAAGATGATGGGAGTGCATTTTTACGCCAGATGAACGTGTATCTGGCCGGATATCATAACTTGTGCCCGGTCGCTGATCGGGACTATCAGGATTTGCTGGGATTGGCGCGAATTAGCCTGGATGGGCTTGGATGGGCACAGCGCAAGTCACCGGAAAGGTCTGTTTGTCAACATCCCCCATACCCGACTTTGACACCGCCAAGTAACACGCCCCGTGGGAAGCCGCATGGCGCAAGGCATTCGGCGATATTGCCGAAATCGGTGTGTA
>CAISUK010000702.1 GCA_903888645.1 uncultured Pseudomonadota bacterium
TTCCCGAATGATTGCCTGGTTGGATTTGTGCACGAATGATTTCTTCTATACGCTCATCCTGTTGCCTGAGGGTAAAAGCGTAACTCAAGCGCATATTATCGCCAGCTTTATTGAAATGGTTCAGGCTTGGGGGCTACCAAAAAACCTGTATCTAGACAATGGTAGCGAATATCTCAACGGGCCATTTTTGGCCGGTCTGGAGAAGCTGCAGGGGCTGTGCGCGGGGTTTCGCGCCCACGTCGCCGGGCACGTCGAAATAAACGATATCTCTGGTTATGAAAATGACGAGAACGAGGAGGTAGGAACGTCGCGCACTGGCGTTATTCGCGCCAAGCCTTACAACGCCAGAGCGAAAGGCATCGAGGGTGCCTTTTCCGGCTGGAACAAGTTCGTATCGATGATCCCTGGCTATATAGGCGGAGACCGGATGCGAAAGAAAACGCAAAACGTCGGCAAGGTGCCACAGCCTTTCCCTGGCACCTTTGAACAGTTGAGGGATAAAAACTACGCCGAAGCAATGGCTTTTTATCGCAATGAGCCCCAATCCGGAACGATGGGCGGGAAATCCCCTAACCAGAAGAAGCGCGAAGCGATTGCCGCCGGTTGGACGCCGCCAGCTTCCGTGGACCCTGCCACCTTGCTCGTTGCCTTCGCTGAAGTTGGCACCACTCGCGTTCAAACTGGCGGAGTAAAGATCGTCAATAAGTGGTATTGGCATGATGATCTAGTGCCCGTAATGGGGGAAAAAATCACTTATCACTACGCGAGTTGGAAGGATCAGATTGCTCTCTGGGTGAAGCCAGACGGCCAGCCGGTCATTCTCGCTAGGGATATTGAATTTCACCCCCTCGACACCGCAGGTGCGAAAGAACAATCCCGCCGTGAAGGGATTCAAAAGCGCAATGTCGCCGCGATCCGGCGATTATCCCCACCGGTCGACACTAATACGGCAATGGCGCAGTACAACGCCGCCATGCCACTGCCACCGGTCACGCCCGCCGGCCCGCAGATACTGCTTTCGCAAGAAACAAAAGCCCTGGCCGATGCCGTCCGCGAGGCATCCGAAACCCCCGCGCCGCCGCCGGAAAAACTTCCACACCTGGCCTATCGCGACAAAAAAACGGGTGCTGTTGTGCTCCCGGCGCAACCCGTCGCCGTGGCAGAAACCAAGTGCTACGACATCTATGCCACACCCCCGCCCCAAAAAGCGAAACCCGACGCATCCGCCGATGCACCGGGTTTCGATCTCTACGCCGCCTACGCAAAAACCCCGCCCCTAAACGACCAAGAAAAGGAAACGGAAACAACATGATACACGATCAAGGAAAACACCGAAACGGCTTTCCGTCCGAATGGGACGAGATACTGAAACAGGTAGAAATTCGCATCGCGACAGGGTCCCATCGCCATCGCCTTGAAGGCATAGCTGGCCTGTCATCAAGCGCATTTACAAGCCTACTTCAGCGCGGCCCTTTGTCGCCGTCCTGGTCTTCGGATGGTGCGAAGTTTGAGAAAGCAATCGCAGCTCTCTCTGAGTGGCTTGCCAACGAAACGGCGAAAAATTCCGGAGAACCGGCCGGCTACGCCGAAACACCGACCTTTCGGACGATATATAACCGCATCAACGGCGTTCGATTGGATGGGGGGCTTCTAGCTCAGGTTGGCGGGGTCGGAGTCGGTAAAAGCCAGCCAGCCAAGGCCGTTGCCGCCGATCATCCAAGAACAATGTCTAAGCCTGGCGCCGTGTACGTCGAGTTCACCAGTTCTGATGGTAATCAGACGGCTGCATTGGCAAAGATCGCCGAAGCACTCAGCGGCCCCCTTAGCAACGCCTATCGAAGCTGGCAACTGGAAAGCGCAATCGGGGAAGCCTACCGGCCCGGCGACCTGTTGATTCTTGACGAATGTAACGAGCTAAGCAACGCAGCGGGCATCATTAAAGACCTTCACAATAGGTTTAGCTGGCCTATCGTTGCCATCGGCAATCCAGACTTTGCCCTCAGTATCTACGGCAAGAAAAGCAGCTTCAGTGCCCTGGCAAGCCGCATGCCTTGCGACACCTATAGCAAGACAACCGAGGCCTATGTATACGTTTGGTTCGTATGGGCCGGGCTTTGTGGTGAAAGGCTTCTTGATGTCGCCATTGCCATCGCATGCCGGAACGGGCCAATGGGCGGGCTGCGCTCGCTGGCGCTCTTGATTAAAGAGTGCCAGCGCGCCTTCCCGGGTTTACAGATAAACGCAGAAATGCTTGAGCAGGTTGCCGCAGCCGTAGGCCGTGGTATCCAGAACAAGAGGGCCGCATGATGGACAGATCAAAGCTGATTCAATTGGTCAAGATCGGCCAAAAGAACATGATCTGGGACGACGACACCTATCGGGCCTGGCTGGAAAAGCACACTGGCAAGCGCAGCGCCAAGGATTGCAGCGATGCGGAATTGTCTTTAGCCGGCGATCTATTGCGCGACATGGGCGCTCTCAAGCGTCCATGCAGCGAACAGCAGTCCATCCCCGGCGGTAGCGGCCCGGACCGAGCGACGCAAGCACAATGGCGGCTTGCGCTGGCGCTCTCTCGTGAAGTTGGCATGTCTGGTGCGCCCAATGATCCCGCGCTAACAACATTCTGTCGCCGTGTCGCCAAGGTCGACAATTTGCGGTTTCTCGATAAGGAAGGGATGCGCGCCCTGATTTGCGGGTTGCAAGCCTGGAAAGATGGCAGAAAGAAACGTCGCGGCCAATCGCCGACGCCAGCCGAACAGCAAAACCGCGAAAACGGCCCGTAGGCGCGTTAAAACTGGCGCGGGGCTATACTGGCACTTCAGAAAAAAAGTAACGCGACCAAGGACCGAGTAACGCTATCTCTGGGCATTCCTGAAATGGTGGAACGGTCGCAAAAGCAAGTTTCGCCCGAAAAACACCAAAAACCCCCGGAAAAGAGTGTCGCATCATTGGATAGGGGGGCGGTGCCGGATTCGAACCGGATCATGCAGTCGGCGCACCGAATACAACCATTCCCATTGGAAACAACCGCCCCGTGAAATTATCGGTTGACAGTCCGCCCTTGACAAGCGGAAAATCCGTTTCAGGTGCTGAACACACCACAACTAGCGGTACCGCTCCCGACAGTCACAGCGGTTTTTTTACGTCCATAGTTTGTCTATGGCCGGGCAGTGCGCAGCGATACAACACCCGCAAGGGGAAAGCTGCGAGCCGTCTAGTTGCGGTGTTCAAGTGCCTGGCCGCCTCCTGAACAGGGGCGAATTTGAACAGTCAACTAGGAGTCACCATGAACCAACCCACACCCGCCGAACTCGAAGCAATCCGGCAACTCGATTTCTCGTCCACCATGCTGTCCGCCCTGGCGTTTGTATCCAGTCCGCAAGACCGCGCCGCGCTGCTGGCCAGCGCTCATGAAAGGGTGCAGCAAGTCGCGCAGATCATCGCCAATGCCATGCGGGAGGCATCCCATGTCTAAGCTGACCGCCGAACAAGTCGAGTGCATGATGCCCGCCTTCCTCGCCTCTCTGGAGAAGGCGAAGCCCGCCGCGATCCCGCTGCACAAGCACGGCGCATTTGACGAATTGCAGGCTAACCTGAGTTTTCTCCAACTTGGCGCCGATGCTATGAAGGGATTGGGCGGCATCATGCAACCGAGCGTAATTGTCGAAGACTTCCAACTGTCTCAGGCACACATTGCCGACGCCGCCGCCGTTTTCCGTTTCTTCGGCGAAGCGCTCAGACGCCCCGCCACTGATGCCTATGACGCAATGGAAAAGCTGCTGCGGGCCGCGCACGGAGATATAGCATGAGCGCCGCCAAACCCATCTACCAGGCGCGATACGCTGCCAATGAAATCAAGGGGGCGGGCTCCGCACTCTGCGCCTTGGGGGATGTTTTCAAAGCGGTTGACCGCTGTCATTTTGACAATGAATTCACCTGGGAAGGGCTAGGCGAATTGCTTGGCATTCTTGGTCTATATACGCACGAGAAATATTCGAATCTGATGAACGCGATTGACGAAGTAGACCGGGACAGCGCAGTCTAATTGCTGCGTCTAAGGCACCATCAAGCCCGCCCGGAGCGATCCCGGCGGGCTTGTCATTAAATGTTTCAGTCTCAATCAAATGCAGTAAAGCGTTTACATAGGGCATCGCGTTTTTAGATCAATGATGCCCATGAACACCGAAAAAACTGCTAAGTGGCCGCGCTTTCATGTCGAAGTCCTAGAGGTCTTGGCATGCAAATTTGAACGCGCCGGCATGGGTCGAAAGGTTTCCGGCGAATTGGCGGAAACAGTAGTTGACACGCTTGCCCAATATTTTGGCGGCCGCTCGGTCTACCTCGCACGCGGCGGCCGGCACCGCCTCGCAACGCGAGATTGGTGCATTTGGCGTGACTTCAACGGTACAAACACTCGAGAGCTGAGTGAAGCGCACCGGCTTACGACGACACGTATCTACCAGATCATCAAAGAGCAACGCGAGCTTATTAGGTCAAGCCGGTTTGGTATCGAAACCGCCGAAGTGGCGGACTTGTCGCCAGATAATATCCCGATGCCATCAAATGACAGACATGGGGAGAAATAGAAAATATGACCCAAGCAAAGTTATTCGAGCTATTCAGAAGTGGCACCTTCACGCCAATGCAGGGAACGACCATCAGCTTTTCAGATAATGACATTGCCTTGATGGCGACGGTCTACAATAAGTACAAAAAAACGCCCGCACATCTCCGCCTGGGGCATCCGCCGGAAGAATCCGAGAATTATGGCGAAGTCACGAAACTTAAAGCCATCGGCGATCGCTTGTTGGCCGTGGCCAACGTTTCCGATCCGCTGACGAGTCTGGTACGGCAGGGGTATTACAAGCACGTTTCGGCCGGTTTCGTTTGTGGGCCGCCACAGACCCCCGAGCAGGGAGTTTACTTGCTGGACCATGTCGCTTTTCTTGGCGCGCAACCGCCAGCCGTCAAGGGCTTGGCACCACTGAATTTCTCCGAGTCTGACGGATTCCTTTGCTTTTCCAGTGGCAGCGAACTCTATACCGGACCGGCCGCCGCCGCTTGCGTGCCCGCCGGCTACACGGTCGACGCTGCATCGCAGCCGCTCTACCAGCTAGCTTGTGACGTTCATCGGGCTTTCCCTGGCATGTCTTTCGCCGAAGCAGCGCGACATGCCGAAGAGATTATTTTTGACTGATAACGCGACCATGCCACGAATCCCGCCAATGCTTCCGGATGCGCCTTGTTACCCCTCTCATCAGTCGACGACATCGGCCAATGCAGCCGGCCAAGTTATTGAAGTGCTGCTAATCGCAAACGTTGCCTAGGAGGCACCATGAAGTATGTTACAAAAACTCCAATCAAGCTTGATTCCGCCGTCATCCCCGTCGGTACGATGCTTGATCTTCCCCCCGATCAAGCCGCGGAACTGTTGGCCCTGGACGCTATCGAGCCTGTCCACAAGCCGTTTTCGGCAAAACTTAACCCCATCCTGAAGGAAGCTGGCAATGTCTGATTTAATCAAGTCACTTAAAGCGCTGCGCGACGCGGCGAAAACACTAACTATCGAGATTCACCGCCTGGACGGCGAAATTTCAGCGCTGCACCTGGAGCGTTCACAAATGGCAAGCGCGCCAGTGTCTCGCGGCGATTATCTTGATTTTGTGCGCCACGATATCGCCACCAAGAGCGAGCGTTACCTAATCAACATCCGCCGCGAAATAAAGGGCAAGAAGAAGGAATTCAATTACCTTAACAGCTTGGTAGATCAGGTCGGCGGCGATCTGCGTATCCCCTATTTGACCGGTCGCCCTGGCGTGCCTATTGAGGTCACAGAAGAGGCGATGTACGCAATCTTCGCGCCGGCCATTGTGACGGCGGTTGAATCTGCAATCAACGGCATGGATTGGCCCGATGCTGGTTTGCCAGCAGGTGAGCGCGTTCCAGCATTGGCGGCCCTCGATGCGCGCATTGCCGTGCTTGAGACAACCCGCGACGAACTCGCTTCCCAGCTCGTGGACGCTGGCCTGGCTTCCTAGTTTCTGCTGGGGTACAGGCGCGGCGCGAGTTCACGCATAGCGCCGCAATGCCTCCCCGACCCATGCGGGAAGGATGCCTATCGCTGTGCTGAGCGGCGATAGGCGTCGCCTTTGCGGTGCGTTACACTAGCGGCGGGGCGAGGCGTGGGAAGTCGGCTTCCACGTGTCCTGGGCTCCGGCCGATGAATGAGAGAGTGCCGCCTCTCCGCCCTATATCGCCACGCACCGCCAATCAAATGCTACACTGGCGATGAGGTCAGGCGCGACACGGTGAAATTCTCCCGGCCGTAGCACGGTTCCTGAACCGTAGCGTCATGTGGGGTTGCCGGCAAGTCCGGACGGGAGACCCCACCGCTTGGCTTCATCCTCCGCATGCGCGTTACATTTCCTCCCGGCACCCAGCCGATTGCCCGAGTTGTAACGCAAGCACGGTCAGATTTTGAAGCGGGTTTGCGGTCGATTTGGCACACCCGACAGCAAATCTTGTGCGGCGCAACATACCTTCATCGGAAAATAATTCCTTCCAGATCGGAAAATAATTCCTTCCATACAGGCGAATAATTTATTCCATCGTAACAGAGCAAAGATTATATGCCCACTTGAATTTCAGTTTGCCTGCCCCTATTATTAGCACTCGCCGGCATTGAGTGCTAATAGCCGGCCTAATTCCCTTTCGGCGGATTTGTCTGCCGATCCATTCACTGCTGTAAGAGGAGATTGATCAATGAAAATCCGTCCTTTGCATGACCGCGTCATCGTCAAGCGTCTCGAAGAAGAGAAGAAAACCGCTTCAGGAATCGTCATCCCCGACAACGCTGCCGAGAAGCCCGACCAGGGTGAGGTCAAGGCAGTCGGCAATGGCAAGATTCTTGACGACGGTACGGTTCGTCCTCTGGCGCTCAAAGTCGGCGACCGCGTGCTGTTCGGCAAGTACTCCGGCCAGACCGTCAAGGTTGATGGCGAAGAGCTGCTGGTCATGCGTGAAGAAGACATCATGGGCGTTGTAGAGCTCTAATCGATACAGAATTCCAGGAGATATAAACTATGGCATCTAAAGAAGTTCTATTTGGCGACTCCGCACGTCAACGCATGGTTCGTGGTGTCAATATTCTGGCCGACGCCGTCAAGGTCACCCTCGGCCCGAAGGGTCGCAATGTGGTTCTGGAGCGTTCTTTCGGCGCCCCGACCGTTACCAAGGACGGCGTTTCCGTCGCCAAGGAAATCGAACTGAAAGACAAGTTCGAGAACATGGGTGCGCAGATGGTCAAGGAAGTTGCTTCCAAGACTTCTGACGTCGCCGGTGACGGCACTACTACTGCCACCGTGCTGGCTCGGTCGATTGTCCGCGAAGGCATGAAATATGTCGCCGCCGGCATGAACCCGATGGACCTCAAGCGCGGTATCGACAAGGCCGTGATCGCCGTGGTCGGCGAGTTGAAGAAGAATTCCAAGCCCTGTACCACGACCCAGGAAATCGCCCAAGTCGGCTCGATTTCGGCCAACGCCGACGCCGATATCGGCAAGATCATCGCCGACGCGATGGACAAGGTCGGCAAGGAAGGCGTGATTACCGTTGAAGACGGCAAGTCACTGCAGAGCGAGCTCGAAGTTGTCGAAGGCATGCAGTTCGACCGCGGCTACCTGTCGCCCTACTTCATCAACAA
>CAISUK010000703.1 GCA_903888645.1 uncultured Pseudomonadota bacterium
CAGGCACGCGATCCGGTTGAGGCGATCCGCCTGCGCGCCACACGGCTGCAGGTCTTCAAGCGCGGCAAGCTGCTGGCGCAGACGCCAGCGGCAACCAGCGCGTTGCACCTGCATGGCAGGCCGGCGCAGACGGCGCTGATGCTGTAAGCGCTGGCACTGTCAGACGGGGCCAGCACACCATCATGCCTCAGGGCATGATCTCAACGTACTCATAGACTTCGCATTCCATCACTTGCCGGCGCACCGGCAGCGTGGCCAGTTCAAACCAGGCTTGGGGCTGGCGCTTGTCGATCTCGCGGCCCATGAAGCGGATCAGCTCGCAAATGGGCTCGACCACATTGACGCGGTAGCGCGTGTCTTGCAGGACGTAGCCGACATGCATGTTCTTCATGCAATTGCCGCGGCACCAGGCATAGGCCTCGCAACCCTCGCACGGCATGGCCGATGTCGGTTGCAGCGGGCTCTTCTTCAACCAGTTCGACTGGATGTCGCCCATCTTCATGGCGGGGTCGTAGAGCATGTCGGGGCAGGGGTAGATTTCGCCGCTGGGCATGACGTTGAGCAGGTGGCTGGAGACGCGGCATTGGGCGCGGCCCGCATACAGCTCCTGCGCCCGCGTCGGAAAGAGCTTGTTGCGCAGCATGCCCATCAAGGGAATCAGCGGGTAGAGCACATCCGAGCGGGAAAAAAACTTGTCGATCAACTGCACCAGCACGGCCTGGCGCTTGGCCATCGAGTCGCCGGCATACATTTCATCGGCCACAAACTGCCAGTACAGATAGTCAAATGGCGAGTCTTCACTCACCAGCTTGTCGAGTTCCTCAAAGGAGGTGTCGGGGTTGCTCCAGGTAACCCGCGCGGTGACCGAGCCGCCGATCTGTTCGCGCACCTCCTTGAGGTTCTTGATGACCTGGCGGTAAATGCCGCGCCCCCGGTAACCGTCGGTGATGGCTTCGCCACCGTCGATGGAGGCCAGAACATTGGACAACCGCCCCAAGACCCAAGGCTGCAAATTGTCGATCAGCGTGGCATTGGTCTGCAGCTGAAAGCGAAAGCGCGGAAAGCGGCGCATCACGTCCATCATCAGGGCTTGGTTGAGCGTGGGCTCGCCACCGTAGAAGGTGACATAGACCTCCTTGCCCTGAAGATGCTTGTCGACAAAAGCGCTGAGCTGCTCGATGTCGTACGCAACGTGAACCTGCGAACCCAACACCTCGCCCACACCCAATGAGCAGTAACTGCACTTGAGGTTGCATTTGAGCGTGGTGAGCAACTGCAACTCAACCCGACCGCCCACGATGGGGTCAAGGTCTGATTGCGGAACTTGGGCTGAAGCAGCGACTGGGGAGAAGTGAACGGGTCTGATGGTGTGCATGGTCCAAGCATAGCGCCAGACGGAGCGAGCACCGCCGGATTCGCATCCCCAATGGCCCGCCATAGATATGCTGGAATCCACTCCATCGCAATTTCGCAATGGATTTTCTGAGTCGAACATGATCAAGCGCCGAACTGTTTTCAATCTCGCCGCCGAGCTCGGTCAACAATCGACGGCTTGACCCCTACGGCAAGGTCGTTGGAACTCGCGCTTTACGGATGCTTATTCCGTTTCCAAATCATTCCTGTCTAGGCTTGATGCCGCAGACAGTGCTGTAGCACGGCAAGGCGGAGCAACAACGACAGGGATGGTTTAGCAATGGAATTATGCGGCCTGGCAAAGCGGCACTTCCCAGCCAGGGAATACCAGCACCGCCGGGTGACACCGGAGTGCTCGGGCAAGCGTTTTCGAGCGCTCGACGCCCAAATTGACACGACCGTTCTCAATCTATGGCGCAGGGGTCAGCTCGTTTACCGGCCCGGCCAGAGTTGCGGCGCAACAGACTCGGGGGCTGCCTTGCAGCTTGCACCGGTCCACCATTGCACAGTTGCGGCTCACAAAGCCGAGGCGGGGCTGCGCGGCGAACGGAGCCACCACTTCGATCATCCAACCCCGGTTGAGCGCCACACCGGGAAATTTCCGGACGAGGTTGATGTATTCGCCGTCGCTTAACGGCGCGCACGAACGGATGTCTTCGAGGCCATAAACCGCCGCATAATTGCCGAAGAGATTCCATTGCAACCCGACCACCCGAAACGGATCGGACCGGTCCGTCTTGATCTGGTCAATG
>CAISUK010000704.1 GCA_903888645.1 uncultured Pseudomonadota bacterium
AAGTGGTATGGCATGAAGCACGCCTGCCCAGAGTGGGTTGGCGAGGCCGTTTATGGGCTGCCCGAGATCAATCGCGAGAAGATTCGCTCTGCTCGCCTGGTCGCCAATCCGGGTTGCTATCCGACGGCTACCCAACTTGGTCTTCTGCCATTGATCGAGGCCGGCTGCATCGACCCACTGCATCTGATCGCCGATGCCAAGTCAGGCGTGTCCGGGGCCGGCCGCAAGGCTGAAATCGGGACTTTGTTTGCCGAGGCTGCGGATAATTTCAAGGCCTATGGCGTTCCAGGGCACAGGCATTTACCAGAGATCAGCCAGGGCTTGGCTGCTGCATCCGGCGGTCCGGTCAATCTCGTCTTTGTCCCTCACTTGACGCCAATGATCCGCGGAATTCACAGCACGATGTATGCGCGAATATCTCGGGAGGTTGATTTCCAGGCACTGTTCGAGCAGCGCTATGCCGACGAGCCCTTTGTCGATGTTCTCCCGCCCGGCAGTCATCCGGAGACGCGTTCGGTGCGCGCATCGAACATGTGCCGTATAGCCGTCCATCGCCCGCAAGGCGGAGATACGCTGGTTGTGCTGTCGGTGATTGACAACATTGTCAAAGGGGCAGCCGGCCAAGCTGTCCAAAACATGAATATCATGTTTGGATGCGACGAGTGCGCTGGTCTTACGCAGATTCCAGTCTTGCCCTGACGCTGCGCCGGTTGCGCGGCCGCTTCGGCATTTCGGCCCGCCGTGTGGCCGTGCGGACGCATGTGCCGTGGTATTGGCGAGCGCTGGCGACCGTGATCATGGTGGCAGTGGCACTCGCCCTGGCGGGCTGGATTTATGATGCGGGTCGCCGCTTCGGCGGCTTTGACCGGAGCGAGTCGGAACAGGAGTTGCGTGATCGCCGTGCCCAGATAGCGACTATGCAGACCGAACTCGAGCGTCAGCGCAGCCTCGCCGATGCGGGCGAAAGCAACCTGCAAATCGAGCGCACGGCACAGCAGCAATTGAGTGTGCAGGTCAAACGGCTGGAACTGGAGAACGCCAGGCTCAAGGAGGATCTGGCACTATTTGAGAGCCTGGCTCAGGCGGAAGGGCGCAATCAGAAGGCCGTAACGATCCACAGATTTCGCGTGGAAGCCGATCCGGCGGGTAACGGAAGGTATCGATATCGCATGCTGGTCGCGGCGCCGGGAGGTAAACGCGAGCAAGAATTCAGCGGCAGGCTGCAATTGACAGTGACGCTGCAGCAGGCGGGCAAAGTTGTTATGATGTCGTTCCCGCGCGCCGAGGCGGCAGAGTCTTCTGCCTTCATCGTTGTCTTCAAGCACTTTCGACGAATCGAAGGGGTATTTCAGGTACCTGCAGGCGCAGTGGTCAAGACGGTAGAAGCAAGCATGCTGCAGGGCAGTTCTACGATCGCCGCGCAGACTGCGGTGCTGTAATGGAGGAAGCTGTTTCATGTTATTCAAGAAGCCGAGCAAACCGCAAAATCGTATCGATTCGCTGATTGGTGCGGGCACCAGAATTGAAGGCGATATCAGTTTCACTGGCGGGCTGCGCATCGACGGCGACATCCGCGGCAATGTGCGGACCACTGGCGAAGAACATAGTACCTTGGTTGTCAGCGAGCACGCGCGCATCGAGGGTGAGGTGACGGTCTCGCACGTCGTCATCAATGGCACCGTCATTGGCCCGGTGCGGTCGGCGGAGTCTCTGGAACTTCTGCCCCGCGCCCGGGTGACTGGCGACGTCGAATACAATTCGCTCGAATTGCACTTGGGCGCTGTAGTTGCGGGCCGCCTTGTTCATACTGGATCGGTGTCCAGCAAAGCCGTCGAACTGAAACTGGCTTCAATCAAGTAACCCAAGAACTTTCAACCACCGATCTGGCCCACAAGCAGGTTGGCTGATCGGAATCCTGACAGGAGACAGACATGAATGCACCAACCGATATGCCCGCACCGCTGCTTTTTTCCGACAATGCTGCGGCCAAAGTGCGGCAGTTGATCGAAGAGGAAGGTAATGAGGATCTGAAACTGCGGGTTTTCGTTTCTGGCGGTGGCTGCTCCGGATTCCAATACGGCTTCACGTTTGACGAGGTTGCCAACGAGGACGATACCGTACTGGAGAAGAGCGGCGTGACCCTGCTGATCGATCCGATGAGCTACCAATATTTGGTGGGTGCAGAGATCGATTACACCGATGGTCTTGAAGGGTCGCAATTCGTTATCAAAAACCCGAACGCCACCAGCACTTGCGGCTGCGGTTCCTCGTTCTCCGCCTGAACGAGGCATAGCAGCAAGACCAGGGCGGAACGAGATTCCATTGGCGTTCTCGCCCCGGTTATGCGCGGTAGATGGCTCCCAGTATCCTCGGCCCGGTCGCACCGGTGACTTCGGGCAGATTTCCCGGTAGCCCGTTGAGCGTCAGATCCGCTAACCAGGCGAAAGCTACCGCTTCTACCCAGTCACCGGCAAGACCGAGGGCATCGGTCGTCATAAGCTGCGCGGGCGCCAACTCTGCTGCCAACAGCCGCATAAGCGTCCGGTTGTGCGAGCCGCCGCCACAGACATAAACCTCGTCTACTTTTCCGCACCAGGCGGAGATTGCTCTTGCCGCCATGACAGCAGTCAACGCAACCAGCGTTGCCTGGACATCGGCGGGCTTTTCGCTGCCCGTCATGGCTTGATCCAGCCAGGCCAGATTGAACTCTTCACGGCCGCAACTCTTTGGCGGCACTTGTGTGAAGAATGGTTGCGCCTGGAGTTTTTCCAGCAGCGCGGGCATCACCAGGCCTGTGCCGGCCCAATCGCCGGCGGCGTCGTAAGCTTGGCCTAAATGCCGCTGTATCCATGCATCCATGAGCATGTTTCCGGGACCGCAGTCAAACCCCCGCGTCGGCATGCCGGGCGCCAAGTCCGTCACATTGGCGATACCACCAATATTTAGAATGGCACGGTGCTTTGTCGGATGCCGAAACAAGGCGTCGTGACAGGCCGGGACTAGCGGAGCGCCCTGACCGCCGGCGGCAATGTCACGATTGCGAAAATCAGCGACGACCGTAATTCCGGTAAGCTCGGCGAGCAGCGCTGGATTGCCGAGTTGGAGGGTGTAGGCTTCGCCAGGATTGTGCCGCACAGTCTGACCGTGGCAACCGATGGCGCGCACTGAACCAGGGGCTGTGCCACATTGCGCCAACAGCTTGATGACTGCGTCGGCATACCGATGAGCTAGAAGATTGCCGACAAGCGCTGCCGTGTGTAACTCATTGGGCTGGGTCTGATGAAGCCCCAGCAACGTCTGCCGCAACTCGTCCGGGTATGCAGAATAGAGGGCGTTACGAAGGTGCGGGAAACCGCTCTGATCGACTTCGACCAGTGCCGCATCGATGCCGTCAAGACTGGTACCAGACATCAGCCCGACAATCAATGACGGGGAAGTCATCTCAGCGCAACCCGGGTAATGAAGCTTTCAGTCGAGCAAAGCGATGTTGCTGCCTTTGACCAGGGCAAGACGGGCCAATATTTCCTTGGCGTACTCGGAAAACCGCGGCAACTGGTCGGCGGGCAATGGCGGCGCGCCGGGCAAGGCAATGGTCAACGGGTTTCTGAAAACGTTATTGACCCGGAATTCGTAATGCAGATGCGGCCCAGTGGCCAAGCCCGTGGCGCCGACGTAGCCGATGACATCGCCTTGAGTGACGCGGGCGCCCTTTTTCAGCCCTGCGGCAAATCCCGAGAGATGACCATACACTGTGCTGTAGCTGCTTTGGTGGCGGAGAACGATGACTCGACCGTAGCCGCCCTGGTTACCGGCGAACTCGACGATGCCGTCCCCGGTTGCCTTGACCCTGGTACCGGTCGGTGCGCCGTAATCGACACCCGTATGGGCGCGCCATTTCTGCAGGATCGGGTGGAAGCGCGACATCGTAAAGCCTGAGGTTACGCGCGAGAATTCGAGAGGCGAGCGCAGAAATGCCTTGCGAATATTCTTGCCATCGCCAGTGTAGTAACCGCCCTGACCGTCGCTGCCTTGGAACCAGAGGGCGCGGAAGGCCTTGCCGTTATTGACGAATTCCGCAGCGAGAATGCGTCCGCTGCGCACCGGCTTGCCGAGGTGGGTCAGCACTTCGTAGGTCAATGAGAAACGGTCGCCCTTGCGCAGATCACGATGGAAATCGATATCCCCGCCGAAAATGTCGGCGATCTGCATCGCAATACCGTCGGGTATCCCGGCCGCATCGGTGGCGCCGAACAGCGAGTAGGTAATCTCTGCCGACTTGATCTCGGTATGTGATTCGAGGCGCAAATCCTGTTCTAGCGCCGTGAACCCGCTACCGTTGCGCTGAACGAGCAGAACCCGATCCACGCCCTTGTCCATGTTTAGAGGGAATACCAGTTCCTGCAAGGCGCCATTTTCGCTGATCCGTGCGGTGACGATCTTGCCTGGCCGCAGCTGACGGAAAACAATCTGGGCCTCGCGCGCCTGGCGAAGAAATGCAAACGCAGCATCGTCCTGGATACCAAGACGATTCAGCAGGCTGGCAACACTGTCGCCGCGACCTATACGCTCCTCGCGCACGAAGCTGGTCGGGATGTCCGAGGGCCCCTCGGCGGGTAGAAAGGCAGCGATTGGCACGATCGCCAATTGTTCGACAATGGTCTGTTGCGGAACCGCCTGAAGATCAAGCGCCGATGAAGCAGTGCCGAATGCCGCCAC
>CAISUK010000705.1 GCA_903888645.1 uncultured Pseudomonadota bacterium
GGGAGGGCGGCGCTCGTGGTCGCCTCGTTGAAAGTGTCAACTGGAATGCCGGCCTCTTCCGCACCGAGAATAGCGACGACATTCTCTTTATCGCCAGCAGCGCATCGGGCAGCGGCTATTTCCAGAACGTCGGCAAGACGCTGCGCCAGGGATTGGAACTTGGCTTGAGCGGGAAGGCCGATAAATTCAGCTTTGCCGCCAACTACAGTTATGTGGATGCCACTTTCCAAACCCCATTCAGCGAAAGTTCGGCGTCGAACAGCAGCGCGATCGACGGCAATATCCAGGTTGGCAAGGGCAGTTCCTTACCGGGCATTCCGCACCACAGTTTCAAACTGCGGCTGGGCTATGAAATTACTCCGGCGTGGAGTGTCGGCACCAACATCGTCGCAACCTCAAGCCAGTATGCGCGGGGTGACGAGAACAATCAGGATGCCAACGGAGAAATTCCCGGCTATGCCGTAGTCAATCTGGATACCCATTACAGCATCAGCCGGAACTGGAAAGTGTTTGCCAAAGTCACCAATCTCTTCGACAGAAATTACGCGACGTTCGGACTCTTGGGAGTCAATGAATTCACGGGTGCGGGTAATTCATTCGATCCGTCTCGGGCGAGTTGGAATCACAACGACCAGTTCCGCACACCGGCCGCCCCCCGGGCGGCCTGGGTGGGCGTTACCTACGACTTTGACAAACCCGATTGAGAATTGCGTTGTCGCCTGCATGGTACGACGCCAATCCCGTCATCCCGGTGAAAGCCGGAATCCAGCTCGAACGCCAAGCCGCTACCTGCGCCTTTCTGGATCCCGGCTTTCGCCGGGAAGACGAAGCACAACAGTTTATCGCTCACGGCGCATCGAGGCTGCCATAAGCCTTCGGGTAGGTGACGATGCCCCACGGCAGCTTGAAGCCGGGCAGCGTGCTGGTGACCTTGTAAGTGGCGACGTCGATCACTTCGACGTCGTTCGAGCGACCGCAGGCGAGCAGGATCTTGCTCTCATCCGGCGTGAAGCTGAAGTGCCAGCAGCGCTTGCCGACCGGTATGTCGGCGAGGATAGCGTAGGACGCCGCATCAAAGACCTGCAATTTGCCGCCGCGGGCTGCCGCGACGACGATCCGCTTGCTGGCCTTGTCGAAGGCGATGCCGTAAGGGCCCTTGGCCGTCGGTACTGACTTGACGAACTTGAAGTCCTGATCGAGTACCACGAAATTGTCGGTGTCTTCCATGGTGACGACATATTGCCGGCCATTCGGGAATAGCTTGAGGCCGCGCGGGCGATGACCGTAGTCGTGCAGATCGATGGTCCTCAGCAGCGAACCGCTGGCGATGTCATAGATGGTCAGCGTGTCATTGCCCTCGTTGCTGACGACGACGTTTTTCCCGTCGGGACTGAATTCGGTGCCTTCGGTTTCCGGTGCGCCGACGATGGAGCGGACCACAGCCCATTCTTTCAGATCGATGACGGCAACATGGCCCGGCTTCTTCGGGCCTTTGTCATCGTCGGCTTCCTTGCCGGGAGGACCGCCGCTGGAACTTGGTTCGTAAGTCACGAACGCCTTGCTGCCGTCTGGCGAGATGCGGAGGAATTCGGGGTTGGCACCGATCGGAATGCGCCGCACGATCTTGAGCGTCGCCGTATCGATGACGGCGACATCCCCGGTCTTGAGGTTCGATGTCAGCAAGAACTTGCCGTCCGGCGTGACGGCCAGGCCGCGCGGGTCGTTGTCAGGCATCTGCAGCGTCTTGCCGACCGTCAGTTGGCCCAAGTCGATCAGCGCTACGCCTTCACCCTGATTGGTCACATAGGCGATATCCGCTGCCTGTGCGCTCAGGGCCGCCATTGCCAGTTGGCATGCGAGCGTCGCTGCACCGACCCATTTGGTTAATTGGTGTGCCATCAGTTTTTCCTTTTCGTCATTGGCTTAGCCGCGCCGCCGGGGCGAGACTTTGTGGTGGCGATTATAGTCATCGGCACTTCAGCTTGACTTCTGATCCGGCGGTCCGGCGCAGCCGGCAGCCAACGCGCATGTCATCGCAGTGGCGACGGCTGGTAGCGATCTCAACCCGCCAGATTGGGCACAGGCGCAGGACCGGCGTGCCGCAGGGCGGGCAACTTTAACGCCTCTGCAGGATTGGCTAGCGCAACCGGCCGCATCCCGTGGCAGCAAATTTAATGAAATTCATTAGGCCTCGATCAGGCCATTGCGCACGGCGATCAGGGTCAGTTCGGCCTGATTGCTGGCGCCGAGCTTCTGCTTGATATTGTAGAGATGCGTGCCGATGGTGCTCGGGCTGAGGTGAAAGGTATCGGCAATCTGGTTGACGGTGAGTCCCTTGGCCAACTGCACAAAGACCTCGAACTCGCGCTCGGACAACTGCTCGACCGCGTTGCTACCGCCATGCGCTTCCTGGATGGCCATGCGCTGCGCGATGGCCGCATCGATATACGACCGACCGGCGGCGATCGCACGCACTGCCTCGATCAGTACTTCCGGCGCCGTGCGCTTTGACAGGTAGCCGCGGGCGCCGGCGGCTAGCGCGCGGCGCGGGTAACTGACGTCCTCGTGGGCGGAAAGCGCCAGAATGCGCGCCTTCTTGTCGCGCGCGACAATGCGCTTGATCGCCTCGATGCCGCCGATGCCGGCCATCGCCAGGTCCATGATAACAACATCGGTCGGGAGGCTGCTGTAACTGGCATAAGCGGCTTCGCCACTTTCCGCTTCGGCCGTTACCTCGATATCTTCCGTGGCCTCGAGCATCAGGCGGAACCCGGCACGAACTACGGTGTGGTCGTCTACCAGCAATACACTAATCTTTTTTTCCATTGTGCTCAATTCATCGGCAGTCGTGCTTGCACCTTGGTGCCTGCCGACGCGCCTTTTATTATTTCGAAACTGCCGCCCAGGGCCACGGCGCGTTCCCGCATGCCGCGCACGCCGTAGTGTCCGGGACGCTGCCAGTCAGCTGCCAGACCAATGCCATTGTCTTCGATGTCGACCTGCAAGACTTTCTCTCCGGAGCCGACGGTGACGATGATACGGTCGCCGCGCGAATGGCGCAGGGCATTATTCACCGACTCCTGAACTATGCGGTAAGCGCAGGTGGTCAGGGTGTCGCCCATGTCATTGGGAAGATTGTCGACATTGAGGACCAGTTCTAATTCGGGGTGGCGAAACTTCCAGTCGGCGGCGAGATCCTGCAGCGCGTCACCGAGGCCGAAACTGTCGAGCGCGAAAGGCCGCAACCGGGGAATCAGTTCATGCACGGCGTCGTACATGCAGCCGGCCGTATCGACAATCAGGTGAGCCGCCGCCGAGACGCGTTCGTCACCGTGTTCAGTGCGCTGCACGATGGCCAGTCCCATGCTCTTGACGGCGGTGATCAACTGTCCCAGTTCGTCATGAAGTTCGCGGGCTATTAGGCGCCGCTCTTCCTCGATATGCGACTGGATCATCTGCGTGAGCTCGCGATTTTCCTGCAGGTTTTGCCGCGCTTCGATGGCCGCTTCCTTGGCCGTGGCCGTCTCCTCGACCGCCTGGGCCATGCGATTGAAAGCGATGCTCATCAAGCGCGCTTCCTTGCCCGGCAAAATTGGTAGGCGCGTGTCGTAGGCGCCTTGTTCCATGCCCTGCAGGGCGTCGACGATCATGCCGAATGGTTTCAGGGCGCGCCCGGTCAACCAGAATGCGCTGGCACCAATGGCGGCGCAAACCAGTGCGCCTGTCCACAACAGCCGGGCCAGGTCGTCCCAGCCGTCGAGAACGGCGCGCGAGGCGTCGGCTTCGACTACCAGCTTGCCGGCGCCGACCGGTATTTCCTGGCGCGGGACTGGCGGGGTCACCAGAGCGGAAAACCATTCGGGGGCATTTCGCCCCGACTTGTAGGTGGCGGTTGGCGACGAGTAAACAAGCTTTCCGGCGGGGTCGTAAAGGTAGACCTGATTGGCGCGGACGTGCCCGATCTGGTTGAGAAAACCGACCATGGTCGGCACCCCCGATTGCTCGTAGATCCAGCTCATGCGGGTCAGCAATTGCGTCGCCACCAGGTTCGAGCCCTCCACCTCTTCGCGGACGCTGCGCCGGGTATCGCCAATCTCCTGATAGACCAGCGCGCCGATCATCAGCCCCATCAGCACGGCGATGATGAGATTGATCTGCAGGCGCAGGCTCATGCGCTTGGGTTGGCCGTCAGGATGCCATGGACCATGTATTCAAACATGGCGTGAATGCTACCGCAAAGCGATCAAGGGACACTACCACGAGGAGAATCCGTTTGCCTGATTGAGGCTGAGCGTTTGCGCTATGGCCGGCTATCCCTTGAAAGTTATTGGAACGTATGCCATGCTGAGCGCGTAGTCAACTCAACCAACCAAGGGAGATCAACGATGGATCGCAGAGAAGTCTTGACGGGGGGCGCGCTGCTCGCCGCAGCGGCGATGGCAAATACCGTATTTGCCGCCGAAGAAGCAATGCATGAGCATCATCATCACGATATGCCACTACCAGCGGCAAGTCTGGCAGCCTCGGCCAGCGACTGTCTGCAGAAGGGCCAGGTCTGTATCGATCACTGCCTGATTTTGCTAGGCGATGGCGACAAGGCGATGGCCGCATGTGCTCAATCGGTAACGCAGATGTTGGCGATTTGTACCACGCTGCAACGTCTGGCGAATGCCAATTCCAAATATCTGCCGCAGATGGCGAAGCTGGCCAAGGAAGTCTGCAAGGACTGCGAGGCCGAGTGCAAGAAGCACGCCGACAAGCACAAGCAATGCAAGGATTGTCAGGAAAGCTGCGCTGCCTGCGCCAAGGAATGCGAGAAGTTTGCTGCCTGAAGTATTGCCTTGGAATAACCTGGAATTCGAGGGCGGCAGTGCCGCCCTCGGCGCATCAAAGAGCGGCCTCAGTGACGCCGTGGTGGGTTACTCTCTGACCTTCTGACTGAAACTCCTGGACAATCACCCCGAAACCATACCCTGCCTTAATTCGGGAATCTTCGCTTATCGGCAAATGAGGTTTCCTGGATTAAGTTCGTTGTGAGCAGGTCAAGTTGTTTCAGTACCTAGAATGCAGTCGGACAGGCGATGTCAGCGGATGCCTCGATTGTATGGGCGCTGCGCACGGCTGAACATTTGGCAAATCGTCGCACCACGCGGAGGAAGCGCCTGCGTTGGTGGTTTGCTGGTTCCGCTGGCGACGTGATGGTGCGGTACCACACTGGTTGTAGATCAGGGTGTTTCGATCGCAAGCGGCACATTCCGCGACCTCGAAAGCCGTCTTGCCTTGCGCTTTTTCAGCCAGATATACACTCCGGTGACGGAAAGCATGACGACCAGAATACCGACGCAAGTTACGAATATCCGGAACGGCAAGCCCCAGATCTGCGCCATATGCAGGGCGAAGATCCAGGTGTGAATGGTGCTGCCGGCATTCTGGCCGGTCGGCAAGGACAGGTTGATGAACTTGCCATGGTCATCAAAGAACAGAACCGTGGCGGCGCCGTCGTCAGTTAAATCGCGATCGCTACGCACGTAATAGAGATAAACGCCCTTGTCCGGCTGGTAGGTCAGCGCTTCTTCGCGCTGCACCTGGAAGTGAAGAAGTCTTTCTTGCTCCGTCATCAGCAGTTTGGCGATGGCGTGTGCCTGCGGCCAGCTCAAGGCAGGATCCGGTCTTGGCTTATCGAGGACGGGAAGGCTGCTGCCGTACTGATCTGGCATGCCGAATGCCGCCTTCATGACCGGGTTATAGACTTCTTCGCTCAGGTTGAAACCGACGCCTGACCAGGCCAGCGCCAGCAACATGATCCACACCCACAGCCCGCCGGCGCGATGCAGATCGAAATTGATGCGATAGGCCGAGCCCTTCCACTTCACCAGCCAGGCCGGATTCCACCAGCGCGCCAGCCAGTTCCTCCTCCCCTCTCCCCCGCGCGGGACAGGGGCCGGGGGAGATGAGGACTTGCGCCGAACACTCACCGGAAAAGTCAGAAAGGCGCTGACAAAACAATCGATGAACCACACCAGCGCGACGATGCCGAACAGATAGGTACCGATCACCCCGGGGATCGCCAGTTGGTAGTGCAGGCGGTTGATCAGGGTCATGATGTTCTTCTGCGTGATCGGCCAGATATTGCCGTCGGCCTTCTCACGCTTCAACTCGGTGCCGGAGTACGGATCGAGGCTGAGGCTGCTGAGCTCCAGTTCATAGGGCTGGTTAGTGCTCGGGTCAATCCGCGGTTCGATCCAGGTCGTAAAGGGATCGCCTGGCTTGCGATGAAAAATCAGGATGTTCGCCATGCCATGCGGCACGAGTGCCTGGGCGCGCTCGCGTAGCGTGTAGGCATCCAGCAGCGGGGTCGATTGCGGCGTGATCTGCGGTGGCGGATCGAACCAGGCGATCAATTCCTTGTTGAAAACGATGATGCTGCCGGTCAGTCCGATGACGATCAGTAAGAAGGCCATCAACAGACCGGCATACCGGTGCACCAACACCCAGATGTGCCGGGTCATTCAACCTTCGCCTAACTTGATTATTCTAATAGCATATTCAAAACTCAAGCTTGACGGAGGCCGTGGCCGTACGCGGCGCGCCGGCTCTGAACTGAGCCAAATTCGCGTAAAACAACGCATCGGTGTAGTAGCGTCGGTCGAACACGTTGTCTATGTTCAGCTGGAAAGTGGTTTTGTATTGCCCGGTCTTGAACTCATAAGCGGCCATCGCATCGACTACCGTGCGGCCGGGCGTGATCAGTGTGTTTGTACCATCGAGCGCCGCACCACGCCAGAACACGCCGCAGCCGATTTTCCAGCCATGCAGCGACTCTTGCGGGAGTTTGTAGGTTGTGGAAATGCTCGCCAAGTTGCGCGGCACGTTGGCCTTGCGCAGGCCCTCATCGCCATTGTTGCTCTTGGTAATGACGGCATCGGTGTACGTGTAGGTGGCTATGGCATTCCAGCCCGGCACCAATTCACCCTGGATATCGAACTCGACGCCTTGACTGCGCACTTCGCCAATGGCGATATTGAAACCTGGATTAAGTGGGTCCGCGGTTGCCACGTTTTGCTTGGTCAGCTTGAACAAAGCCAGCGATGTCGTCAACTTGCCGCCGAGCAATTCAGCCTTGGCGCCGACTTCGTATTGCTGCGCG
The DNA here is from genome assembly GCA_903888645.1 of uncultured Pseudomonadota bacterium. Lineage (GTDB taxonomy): Bacteria > Pseudomonadota > Gammaproteobacteria > Burkholderiales > Rhodocyclaceae > CAISUK01. The sequence continues at coordinate 7,148 of CAISUK010000705.1, forward strand.
GATTCAGGTTTCAGCGGATCACCTGCAAAATCCCGCCCAGTATTGGCGCCAAAATTCTCTGCGTAGTTGCCGTAGAGGCTCAGCCAGTCCCGCGCTTGCCACAACAAGCCTAAACGCGGCGTCACCGCATGGTCATCCTGCACAGCGTCCGGCGTGTATGTTCCGCCCGCGCCGCCGGATTGCGTACCGCCGGTTCTATGGACCTTCTGGTAACGCAAGCCACCCAGTATTTGCACGCCGTACGGGAGCTTGATCTGATCTTGCAGGTGGACGCCGTAGTTGTCGGTGGTTGAAGGGAACGCCATTTCCAAAGTCGGATCGGCAGCCAGACCGGTCACAGGACCAGGATTGACTGCGTCCGTCGTTACAAATGTGCTCGAGTGCTTTCCTCCGAACTGGGACTTAAGTCGATAGTAGTCAGCACCGAGCAACAGTGTGTGCTTGAGACCAGCCGTCTCAAAATGCCCGGTCAGATCCAATATGGTCGCAACTGTTTCCTGGTAGGAGGTAATCGGATATAGGCCACGCTCTGTGGTCCAGTGGGATCCAACCTGGGTGAATATATTGGGCCAATTCGCATAATTTAATGTGAGATAGTTGCCCAGATCAGTATCGAGCCTGTTGTAAAAGGTCTGATGCTTGATCGACCAGTCGTCGGTTAACTTGTGTGACCAAGTGAGTCCGACAAGCGTGGTGTCCTGCTTGGCGGTTCCGGTGATCAACGACTGATTACGCGGTAGAAAAACAATCTGATTGTTGACGTAGGGATTCAAGTTTCCCGTGTCGTAGTTCAGATTACTGTGGTTGTATTCAGCTTCTAGCGTGACCTGTGTCTGTGGGCTGACTTTCCATTGCAGTGTGGGCGCGATGAAGATTTTCTCGGTGCCCAATTGATCTTGGGTACTGGGACCATAGCGCCATGAACCCGCCTTGTCATAGGTGGCGATGAACCGATACAGCACGTTCTTGTCTTCGTTGAGCGGCCCGGTCGCGTCAAGGTCCGTGACGTAGTGATCGTACGAGCCAACAGATTGGGCGATGGTGTACCCAGACGTCGCCTTGGGTTGTTTAGTGACCAGATTGACGATACCGCCGGGCTCGACACGGCCATACAGAATCGCCGCGGGGCCCTTGAGGACTTCGACGCTGTCGACATTGCTCAGATTGGCAATACCCGCCCCGGTGGGGTCATCAAGTCGAAGACCATTGCGAAAGGTTGCGTAGTTGGTAAAGCCCCGCAGGTTAATTATCTCCCCCGTCGCAAAGGCATCGGACTTCACTCCGCTGACGTTTCTAAGCACTTGGTCAAGCGTCGTGGCGTTTTGGTCTTGCAACACCTGCTGCGGGATGACTTGAATCGATAGCGGGGTTTCCAGCAGGGGTGTATCGGTCTTGGTACCGGTAGATGCTTTCGACACAGCGTAGTCGCTGGCCGGCGCGGCGCCGATGATTTCGATTCGCGACAACTCAGTTGTTTTCTCTGCCGGTGGTACTGGAGGAATTGCCTCGATCCTGACCGCATCGTTACCGACGAATTGGTAACGCAAGCCGCTACCGCTGAGTAGTTTGTCCAACGCTTGTTGCGGAGTCAGTTTGCCTTCGATGCGCGGCGCAGTCTTGCCGGCAAGCAGCGCCGCCGGATAGACCGCCTTGATGCCACTCTGCTCGGCGAACTTCGCCAACGCGCCGGCCAGGGGTTGGGCGGCGATGTCGATGTGCACCGGCTCGGCCGCCTGCGCCGTCATGAAGCAGGCAGCGAGCAGGCTGGCGATCAGCGAGCGGCGGGCGACGTGCCTGAAACCGGGTTTGCGGATCGGGGTGTTCGGGGGCATGGTGGTCTCTCCGGGTTGGTTGTCCTAACCCGGATGACGGTTCAGCCCCGGGTTTACCGTCAGGGTGCGACGATATGCCGCAGGCAAACATTTGTTCGGCACTGTCGGAAGTGCGGGGAAAAAGCATCAAGAACCACCAGCTCGTCACACCGGCGTAGACAGATGTCCAGGCGACCGAAAACACTGGATTCCTGCCTCCGCCGGAATGACGCATTCTGCTGTGGGAAGCGGCTCCAAAATGGGGTCGTAATTGAATGTCGTGCCAATAATTGGTACGATCGTGCTAACATTCATGCATGTCGCTCGCCGCCGCTCTCTTCTCTGATAGTCAGTCCCGGGTTTTCCAGTGGATCTTCGGGCAGCCCGATCGCGCTTTTCATTTGAGTGAATTGCGGCGCCTGACCGGTCTTGGCAGTGCTTCCCTGCAGCGGGAACTGAATCGTTTGACCGATTCCGGCCTGGTGCTGTCGGAGCGCGTCGGCAACCTTCGCCGGTTCCAGGCGAACGCGCAAAGTCCGGTTGCAGGCGAATTGCTGAGCCTGACGCGCAAGCTCCTTGGCATCGACTCGCAATTGCGCGATGCGCTGCTGCCGTTGGTTCCTTCGTTGCATGCTGCGTGGATATACGGTTCGCTGGCCAGGCAGACGGATACGGCGCAAAGCGATATCGACGTCATGTTGATCGGCGAGAACATTCTCCTCGGCCATGTCCTCGAATTGCTGCTGCCGCTGGAGGCGACGCTCGGGCGGAAAATAAATCCGACCTGCTATACGCCGGCGGAATTCGAGCGACGCCGCGGCGAGCCTGATTCGTTCGTCAATCGTGTCCTGGCGCAGCCTATTCTGCCCTTGGTCGGAAATCTCCATGAGCCTGCCGCCGCTCGATAATCTGGTACGCATCGGCCAACTCAAGGCAGAACCCGCCAATGCCGTGGAGGTCAAGCGCATGCTGACCATGGCGCGGATCCGTTTGGCCGATGCGCAGTTGGTCAGCCTGTCTGCGGAGGGGCGCTTCACCAGTGCCTACAATGCGTCTCACGCGGCGGCACTTGCCGCTCTTCGCTGGCACGGTTATCGAAGCGAAAACCGCTACACCGTATTTCAGAGTTTGACGCACACACTGAACTGGCCGGCGCCGCGCTGGCGGGTTCTCGATGCGGCACACCAAAAACGCAATCTGGCCGAATACGAAGGCTTTCTGGAATTGGAAGAATCCGCTATTGCCGAACTCTGCGCGGTGGCCACCGATCTGATTGCCGACGTGGAAAAATTGGTCGGAGCGTAGCTCCCGGCGCCTCGTCGGCCTTATGAGCGCCTGACTTCCAGACGCAGCCGCTCCGGTGTCGGCCGCCGGATGCTGATCGGGTAGGCGGAGCGCAGCAGCGAGAGCAGCGAATCGAGATCCTTGCTGGCGAAGCGGCCGGAAAGTCGATAGTCCTGCAACTGGCTGTCGATCTCAAAATTCACCGCGTGATAGCGGCCGAATTCGGCCAGCACTTGCGGCAGCGGTGTATCGCGGAAGACAATGCTGCCTTCGCGCCAGGCAATGAGATCGGCTAGCGGGATGTCAGGCAATCCGATCCTGTGACCGCTGTTGTCGTAGGCAAGGCGCTCGCCCGCGCCGAGTCGGGCAAAGGCACTGCCCGGCCTGGCCGACACTTCGACAGCACCTTCGAGCACGGCGACCGAGGTCTGCGCCGGATCCTGGCGCATCGAGAATTCCGTGCCGATATCGCGCACCGTCGCCGTGCCGGCGCTCACCGCGAAAGCGCGCGGATCACCATGCCTGACGCGCACCAGCATTTCGCCGGCGAGGAGCTGCAGGCAGCGACAATGCAGGCCGTAATCGATCATCACACGCGTGTCGGTGTTGAGTTGCACCGTGGAACCATCGGCCAGTGTCAGCTTGCGCTGTTCACCGCGGGCCGTCTGGACGCTCTGCACTTCGGAAAAACTGCCCGGCAGAACGGTCGGCAGCAGAGCAATGAGCAGCGCACAGAGGCTCGCCAGGGCAAGGCCGGCACGCCAGCGCGGCGGCGCAAAATGCGGGTGGTGCGGGCGGCGGGCGGCACGCAGTTCGTTGGCGGCGAGCGGGCGCAGGTCGGCCAGTCGCTCCCAGCTTTCCCGAGCGCGCAGCCACGTCGCCGGATGGGCCGGGTCGGCCGCCAGCCATTTGGCATGGGCTTCTTCATCCGCAGCGCTCCAGTGGCCTGAGTGAAAGCGGGCCAGCCAGGTCAGGGCTGACTGCTCGGCATGCTTATCGGATTCGCGCATCGACGTTACGCATCACCATGATTGTCGCTACATGCTCTTAGACGGTTTGGCTCGGGACACTCCGTCAATTTTATTCGTCAAGCGCATTTCGACAGGCCTCCAGTGCGCGCAGCACGTGGCGTTCCACCGTCTTCTCGGACAGGCCGAGATGCGCGGCAGTGGCGCGCTGGCTCATGCCGTCCAGTCGATTGAGGAGGAACGCTTGCCGGCACGGGGTCGGCAGGCGAAGCAGGGCCAGCCAGACTTGCTGCAGTTGTTGCCGCGCCGCGAAGCGCCGGGCGGGGTCTGCGCAGCCGTCTTCGATGTCATTGCCATTCGCCCAGTCGACATGGACGCCGGCACGCACGGCCCGGTGGTCATAACTGTCAGCGGCAAGGTTGGCGCAAGTGCGATAGAGCCAGGCGCCGGCGTTATCCGGCGCGGTAGTTACCGATGTTTGCAGCAGGCGCACAAAGCCTTCCTGAACCAGATCCTCGGCATCGTCGGCGCCGCGCCGGGCGCGCAGATAGCGGCGCAGGTCGGCGGCATAATTGCGGAAGTGATCGGCGATGCCGCCGTGATCCGAACGGTGTACCACGGCTATCGCTGGCAGGCAATGAGTTGCGGATGCCGCGCGCGCGAAGTGCGCCGTGCCTTTCGCGTCTTTAGCCAGATATAGACCCCGGTGACGGAAAGCATGGCGATCAGGATGCCCACGCAGGTGACAAAAATGCGGAACGACATCCCCCTATCTGCGCCATGTGCAAGGCGAAGATCCAGGTGTGCATGTTGCTGCCGGCACTCTGTCCGGTGGGCAGGGACAGGCTGATGAACTTGCCATGGTCATCGAAGAGCAGAACCGTGGCGGCGCGCCGATCAGTTCCGCTGCCGAGATCACCGGTGGCGGCGGCGCGGCGTAATCGCTCGGTTCTGATGCTGCCACCGCGGCCACCAGCTGCTGCTCCTTGACCGGCTGCGGACGGGGCCGCTCCGGCTTCGATTCCTGGTGATCGATTAGCGAGACGAACAAGGTTTCAGCGCCGGGCATGGTCGTCCGAAAAGTCCGTATTCCACGGGCTCCACAACAGGATGCCAGGCAACGCGACCACGGCGCTGGCCGCTCCAATGTCGTGCCGGTGAAGCGGTTGATGAGGATCAGAAATTATGCCGCATTGGGTATCTCTCGAGCGGTGGAGTGCGTAGCGGCAAGATGAGCTCAATGCGGCTACGGTAGACAACGCAGGACAATCCGTCAGAACTTGACCGTTACGCCAACATTCGCCGAACGGCCTTGCCCGGCCAGCGCCGCGATCTGTCCAGCCCAGCCCGTCGCCATGTAATTGTCAAAGTTCACGCCGCCTAGCGGCAGAGAATAGAACTTGTCGAACAGGTTGGTAATGGCCAAGTCGAGACGGGCGTTCTGCCATTCATAAGTTGTACGCAGATTGACCAGTGTGTAGCCGGGTGTTTGCGGTTCACGGCGTAACGGGTCGGCCTGAGTCTTCTTGCCCACCACTTGCCATTCGACGGCATTGGTCCACGCAGCGACGTTCTGTTGCAGTGCCAGCCGAATATTCAAGGGCATCATGTGGTAGAGGCTGGCACCGCTGGCGTCATACTTGCCGTGCACGTAGCCGAGGCCGCCTTTGAGTTGGCCATAGCCGAACCGGCTGTTGTCCCACAGGCCGACTTTTCCGGAGATGTCTATGCCATATAGCTTGGCGTTGTGGTTGGCGAACCGCAGTTGAGTGAAGGTACTGGCGCCGTATGTCGTGGTTCCCAATAGATCGACGCCAATGAAATCCTGTACATGGGTGTAGTAGGGCGTGGCCTTGA
>CAISUK010000706.1 GCA_903888645.1 uncultured Pseudomonadota bacterium
TGCAGGGCGCGCACGTCGAGGCTTGCCACAGCCGCGAGGCTGACTTCGGCATAGAACAACGTTCCCGCCGACATCGGCGCGCTGGCCGTATGCGTTTCGATCTTCTCGATGTTTACGGCATGGCGGGCGAGCGTCTGCGTCACTTCGCTGACGATGCCGATCCGGTCGTGGCCGACCAGCGACAGCGACAGGCGCCGCTCCGCCTGCGTCGCTTTTTCGGCGGAGATTTCGCAAATGATCTTGAGCCCGGCAACACCGGCCAACGCTGCCTGCAGTGCGGCCGAACGGCCAGTTGGGACCGCCACCTTGACGATACCAGCAAACTGCCCGGCCAGATGCGACATTGAGGCTTCGAGCCAATTGCCTTCATGGGCGCTGATGACAGCGGCAACGTCGCCGACCAGTCCCGGGCGGTCATCGCCGATCACCGTCAGAATGAGAAATACCGAATTCGCAGTCATGTTCCCTTTCCCTTGCGAGAATTACCAAAGTGGCCGAGCTATTTTCGTCATCCCGGCGAAAGCCGGGATCCAGAACGGCGGTTGTCGTGGAGTCGCGCTTGTTCTGGATTTCGGCCTTCGCCGGAATGACGAGCTATCAGCCGGAGGCTTAACGCCGCTTTCATTGCAATTTACACAATGCAGGCACAGAAAAGATTCCTGTCCCCATAAACATCGTCAATCCGATTCACCGACGGCCAGAACTTGTTGTCGGCGACCCAGGGTAGCGGGAAGGCCGCCACTTGACGCGAATACGGGCGCTGCCAGTCATCGTCGGCAAGGTCGGCTTCGGTATGTGGCGCGTTCTTCAGCGGGTTGTCGGTGGCCGGCCATTCGCCGCGCTCGACCCGGCCGATTTCGCCGCGGATTGCCGTCATCGCTTCGATGAATCGGTCCAGTTCGCCTTTCGCTTCCGATTCGGTGGGTTCCACCATCATGGTTCCCGGCACCGGGAAGGAAACGGTCGGTGAATGAAATCCATAGTCCATCAGCCGTTTGGCGATATCGGTTTCAGTGATGCCGGTGGCGGCCTTGAGCGGCCGGATATCCAATATGCATTCATGGGCGACACGGCCATGGCTGCCTGTGTAGAGCACTGGATAATGTTCGCCAAGCCGTGCCGCGATGTAATTGGCATTGAGGATGGCGACTTCGGTGGCGCGCTTGAGGCCGCTGCCGCCCATCATGGCGATGTACATCCAGGAAATCGGCAGGATCGCCGCCGAGCCCCACGGCGCCGCCGATACCGCGCCCTGGCCGATGTGCGGACCGGCGATACTTTGTACCGTGTGGTTGGCCATGAACGGCGCCAGATGCGCCTTTAGGCCGATCGGCCCCATGCCCGGGCCGCCGCCGCCGTGCGGAATGCAGAAGGTCTTGTGCAGGTTCATGTGCGAGACATCGGCGCCGATCAATGCCGGCTGCGTCAGGCCGACCTGGGCATTGAGATTGGCGCCATCCATGTAAACCTGGCCGCCGTGCTCGTGCACCGCGGCGCAGATGTCCTTGATGGCCTCCTCGAAGACGCCGTGTGTCGAAGGGTAGGTGATCATCAGGCAGGAAAGATTGGCCGAATGTTGCTCAGCCTTGCGCCGCAGGTCGGCCAGGTCGACGTTGCCACTGTCATCACAGTCGACCACTACCACTTCCAACCCGGCCATGTGCGCCGTGGCCGGATTGGTGCCGTGCGCCGACTTCGGAATCAGGCAGGTATTGCGCTGCGCCTGGCCGATGCTGGCCTGATAACGGCGTATGGCCACCAGCCCGGCATATTCGCCCTGCGCGCCGGAATTCGGCTGCATGCATATGGCATCGAAGCCGGTGATGGCGCGCAGCCACCGTTCCAGACCGGCGATCATTTCGCCATAACCGGCTGCCTGGTCGAGCGGCGCGAAGGGGTGCAGGTCGGTGAATTCGGGCCAGGTGATCGGGATCATCTCGCTGGTGGCGTTGAGCTTCATGGTGCAGGAGCCGAGCGAGATCATCGAGTGATCGAGGGCCAGATCGCGGTTCTGCAACTTCTTCAGATAACGCGTCATCTGGTGTTCGGTGTGATGGCTGTTGAACACCGGATGCGTGAGGATCGCGTCCTGCCGGCGCAGGGCGTCGGGAATGGCGGCGGGGCGCTGCGCGTCGAGTGCTGCGACATCCACTGGCGCGCCGGTGAGCAATTCAAGCAAGGCAGCGATGTCGTCCGCGCCGGTTTTTTCATTCACGGCGATTGCCAGCGTGCCGGCGGAAACATGCCGCAGATTGTAGCCGGCCGCAATAGCTGCGTCATAAACCGTTTGCGCGCGGCCACCAAGTTCGAAGCGGAACGTATCGAAGAAATGCTCCGTCGGCACGGCGATGCCAGCCTGCCGCAAACCGCTGGCAAGTATCGCGGCGAGGCGGTGAATGCGCAGCGCAATGGTGCGCAAGCCAACCGGCCCGTGCCACACGGCGAACATGCCGGCCATGTTGGCGAGCAGAACCTGTGACGTACAGATATTGGAGTTGGCTTTCTCGCGGCGAATGTGTTGCTCGCGCGTTTGCAGCGCCATGCGCAAGGCCGGCTTGCCGCGGGCATCGATGGAGACACCGATGATGCGGCCGGGCACTTGCCGCTTGTGTTCGTCGCGGGTGGCGAAGAA
>CAISUK010000707.1 GCA_903888645.1 uncultured Pseudomonadota bacterium
CCGGCGCCGTCACCCGGTCCTGGTGAAGCAGGTTTTGTCATGCCGCATTGAGGAACAGGGTCAATGAATCGATTGCTGCTGGTTATGCCTTTGGTGTTTGTCATGTTGTCCGGTTGCGCCAGCCGGGCACGCCAGGTCGAGGTCGCGCAATACGATCTCGGGGCTTTCAGCGCCGCCGAGTCAGCGTCTGCCGGTCGGGTTGCCTACGTGCGTGCCGTGCATGTAAAAGCGCCGCCCTGGCTGGATACGCCAGCCATGCAATATCGTCTGACTACCGCGCAGTCGACGCAGCGCCATGCCTACGCGGAGAGCCGTTGGGTGTCTCCGCCCGGATTACTTATTGAGCATTTCCTGCGACAGAATCTGCTTCCCGCGGCGCCTACCGGTGAGTGCGTCTTGCAGGTTGAACTCGACGAATTCATCCAGACCTTTGCCGATGCGCAGTCTGTTGATGCCCAATCGAGTCATGCGGAAATCCGCCTGCGCGGGACGCTGCTGTCGCCGCGCGGTGGCGCGCTGCTGGCGGGCGGGAATTTTGTAGCCGTGCATGATGCGACCAGCGCCGATGCCGCCGGCGGGGTCGCCGCCCATGCGGCAGCAGTGCGGGATCTGAGTGCTCAACTGCAGTCATGGTTGAGCAGAGCCGATGGCGATCCGCTGCGCGCCTCGACACATTGCGCTGCAGGCAAGACTTAAGCGGCTGGTCTGGAGCGTTGGCAGTGGCCGTGTGAGAATATCAGGACAAACTGCCAGGTTGGCAGACAAGGAGCGTGAATCGTGAGCAATCCCTATGAAAATGGACTGGACAAGAATCCGGCAAATTTTGTCGCATTGACACCGCTGACGTTTATCGAACGCTCGGCCTACATCTATCCCAATCGACTATCGCTGATTCACGGCCGGCGTCGCTATAGCTGGGGCGAAACCTCTACGCGCTGTCGCCGCCTGGCTTCGGCGCTGAAGATTGCCGGTATCGGCCGCGGCGATACGGTGACGGTCATGCTCAACAACACGCCGGAAATGTACGAATGTCATTTCGGCGTACCGATGTCGGGGGCCGTGCTCAACACCATGAATACCCGCCTCGACGCCGAGACCATCGCTTTCACCCTGGAGCACGCCGAGTCGAGCGTACTGATCACCGATCGCGAGTATTCGGCCACGGTGAAAAAGGCCCTGGAGAAGACGTCGCGGAAGGTGCTGGTCATCGACGTCGACGATCCGGAATATGACGGCGTCGGGGTTCGCCTGGGCAGTACCGACTACGAAACATTTCTCGCCGGCGGCGATCCTGCCTACGTCTGGCAGGGGCCGGACGACGAGTGGGACGCGATTTCACTCAACTATACATCGGGCACTACCGGCAACCCCAAGGGGGTGGTCTACCATCATCGCGGCGCCTATCTCAATGCAGTCTCCAACATTGTCAGTTGGGGGCTGCCGCCGCATGCCGTCTACCTGTGGACGCTGCCGATGTTCCACTGCAACGGCTGGTGCTTTCCGTGGACCATGGCGGCCAATAGCGGCACCAATGTCTGCCTGCGCCGCGTCGAGCCCAAGCTGATTCTCGATGCGATTCGCGAATACAAGGTATCGCATTATTGCGGCGCCCCGATTGTTCACTCGCTATTGATCAATGCCCCCGAGGAATGGCGGCGCGGCATTGAGCACAAGGTCAGCGCCCTGATCGCGGCGGCGCCACCGCCGGCGGCGGTGATCGAAGGCATGGAGCGGATCGGTTTCGACATCACCCATGTGTATGGTTTGACAGAAACCTACGGGCCGGCCGCGGTATGCGCCAAGCATGAGGAGTGGCAGGATCTGAGCATCGACCAGCGCACCGAACGCAACGGCCGCCAGGGCGTTCGTTACCACATGCAGGAAGGCATTTCGGTGCTCGACCCGACGACCATGGCAGCGGTGCCCTGGGACGGCGAAACCATCGGCGAGATCATGTTCCGCGGCAACCTGACCATGAAGGGCTATCTGAAAAATCCAAAGGCGACGGATGAGGCGTTTCGCGGCGGCTGGTATCACACCGGCGACCTGGCGGTGATGCAGCCGGACGGCTACGTCAAGATCAAGGATCGATCCAAGGACATCATCATTTCCGGTGGCGAGAATATTTCTTCAGTGGAAGTGGAAGACGTGCTCTATCGTCACCCGGCGATCATCTCGGTGGCAGTTGTGGCGACACCCGATCCGAAGTGGGGCGAAGTGCCTTGTGCTTTTGTCGAACTCAAGGAAGGTGCCACCGTCACGGTCGACGAGTTGAAGGCGTTTTGCCGTGAGCGCATGGCGCATTTCAAGATACCGAAGAAATTCATCTTCGAACCTGTGCCGAAAACATCGACCGGCAAGGTCCAGAAATACCTGCTGCGCGAGAAAGCCAAATCCACCGCCGCCATCGAATAAAGGAAGCGACCATGAACGCTGCTGTGCAAACCCAGGCCGAACCGATTCTTCTCCGCCACGACGCGGCCGGCGTCGCGACACTGACCCTCAATCGTCCGGCGCAATTCAATTCGTTGTCTGAGGAAATGCTAGCCGAGTTGCAGGCGGCCCTGTTTGCAATTGCCGCCGATCCGGCGGTGCGTGTCGTCGTCATCGCTGGTGCCGGCAAGGCTTTCTGCGCCGGTCACGATCTCAAGCAGATGCGCGCCAACCATCGCAAGGAATATATGCAGCAGCTATTCCGCCAGTGCGGCAAGGTGATGACGACCATCATCGCCATGCCGCAACCGGTGATTGCCCGCGTCCATGGCATCGCCACCGCGGCCGGCTGCCAACTGGCGGCGATGTGCGATCTGGCGGTGGCTGTCGACACGGCGCGGTTCGCCGTTTCGGGGATCAATGTCGGATTGTTCTGCGCCACACCTTCCGTTGCATTGAGCCGGGCCATGGGCCGCAAGGAGGCCATGGAAATGCTCCTGACCGGCGACTTCATCGACGCCGCCGAAGCCAAATCGAGAGGATTGATCAATCGCGTCGTGACCGCCGATCAACTCGATACCGAAGTGAAAAAGCTGACCGATTCGATCTGCGCCAAGTCAGCGGTTGCCGTCGCCATGGGCAAGCAGATGTTCTACCGGCAACTCGAAATGGGTTTCGATGGCGCCTATCAACTGGCCAGCGAAACCATGGCCTGCAACATGATGGCCGATGACGCCGGCGAGGGCATCGACGCTTTCATGGAGAAGCGCAAGCCGGTGTGGACGGGGCGGTAGATCCGCAGAAAACCAGTCGACCACGGACCATTTTTCTGACCATCAATAGCCGACCTCCTTTTTGCGTGGCACGGCCAGGATGACGACGACCCCAAGATCGAGGCGATACCGCGCCACATAGCCGCTATCGCCACAGTCGATCAACCACTCTCGATAATCATTGGGCATTTCTTCGATCGGTCGACCGGTGCTGGCTTGCAGTCCAAGAACCAACACCCCTTCCCGTATGGCTTTGACCGCCCGTTTTGCTGCATCAGGACTTTGCCCGGCAAGAAAACCGACCAAGCGCTGCACGTCGCGCAGCGCCATACCGTGAGAATTGCCATGCTTATCGACAACCTCGACTGTCCAACCTGTCTCCGACAGGACGGTGAACATCCGTTGTGGATCCTCGAAAGTCAGCGTGATCTTGCCATTGAAGGGCTGGCCATGATCGGCACGGCGAGCTGCGTCTTTCGCCCGCGCGAAGAAGCCGTCGACATCATCAGTGCGAATAATTACTTTGGTAGACATAAAAGACATAGGCATAGATAATTTGTACCATTGTCGTTAATTTTTCACTTTTCGTTTCAGTCTGATCGGCGCATGATGGTCCGAATTGGCGATTTTCAAATTGCGTGGCGGAACCCGAGACTATGAAAATACAAATGAGGCTGTTGTTGCTGATCATTGCCATGACCACCGCGTCAGTGGTTACAGCCTTGTTGATTTCGTCAGTCCTGATTCACGATGCGCTGGAAAGCGATGCTAGAGATTCGCTTTCCGCGGTGCTGGAAGCGCGCCACAGCTCATTGCTTCGCCATCTGGAAAGAACTCAACACCAACTCCAGATGTTGGCGGAAGATCATGCCACCGCCGAATCCCTGATTGCGCTAGGCAATGCCTATGGCAAATTGGGAAGCAACGCGCAGGTGCTTCTGCAACAAGCCTATCTGTCGGAACAAGGTAAACCCAAGACCTCGAAGCCTTCGCCGTTGGTCGGGGCCGACTATGAGCGAGCACATGCTGTTGTCAACCCGCTTTTCACGCGCTACCGCGAGACATTCAATTGGCAAGACATGTTTCTCGTCGATCCCAAGGGGAATGTGGTTTTCAGCAGTGGCAAAGAAGAAGACTTTGCCACCAACCTGATATCCGGCCCCTGGAAGGACACCGGGTTGGCGCGTGCAGTGGCGCCCCTGCTGCACGACACGGTGCCGGGCGTAATGAGCTTTGCCGACTTCGAACACTATGCGCCTGCCGCCAATCGCCCGGCGGCCTTCATGGCAATGCCGGTATTCGACAAGGAGAAGGGAACATTTGCCGGCGTCGTGGCGATCCAGTTGCCGGTGCAGCAGATCAACGAGTTGATGAAGGACAAGACCGGCCTGGGCGAGTCCGGCGACACTTTCCTGGCTGGCAAAGATGGCTGGATGCTGTCCGATTCCCGTTTCGCCAAGGACAGCTCCATACTCGCCCTGCAGATCAAGACCCCAGTCGTGATCAAAGCGCTGCAAGGCGAATCCGGGCTGGAGCAAGTGCCCGATTACCGGGGCATTGAATCCTTTATTGCATTCAAGCCGCTCAAACCCTTTCAGGCGGCAACCTTACTGGGCGATCATCCGCAATGGGCCGTCATCGCCAAGATGGGCAAGGACGAAGTGCTTACGGAATTCTATGATCTGCGCCTGAAATTGTTGTTGACGGGCTTGCTGCTGGCGTTGCTGGCATGTGTCTTCGGTATTCTGGGAGGACGCGGCATCACGCGTCCCCTGCTTGGTATCCGGGATGCGCTTGCCAGCTTGTCGCGCGGTGAACTGGCCGAGGTGCCGAGTCTGCAACGTCGCGACGAAATCGGCGATATCGCCAAGGCAGCGGAAGCCTTTCGCGAGATGACCCAGCGCGTCGAGCGCGACCACTGGATTGCCGAAAATGTCGGGGCGTTGACCGGTGCCGTTTCCGCCGAAACGCGCATGGAAAAGGCAGTGGACAGTGTCCTGCATCTCCTCTGCGAGCGACTCGATGTGCCGGTGGGAGCGATTTACCTGCGTAGCGAAGACGTCTTCAAACGCGCCGGTGGCCATGGCTTGGCGCGCCGCAGCCAGACAGAGGATGCCTTTCAATTCGGCGTGGGCTTGCTGGGGCAATGCGCCAAGGACAATCAGTCTCTGGTGCTCTCTCCCGTGCCGGCCGGCTTGTCCATCATCAGCACCGGCCTGGCGGAATTTCCGCCGCACGAATTGGTGATTTATCCGATTGCGCACAAGGAGGAAGTGCTGGCGGTACTGGAACTGGCGTCGGCAAGATCGCTCACGCCGCTGCAGCATGAATTTCTCAAAACCGCTGCTGCCGCGCTGGGGCTGCATCTGGCCAACTTGCAAGCCGCCGAGCACAACCTTGAACTGCTGGTGGAGACGCGCAAGCAATCGGCGGAGTTGAGGGAACAACAAGAAACCTTGCAAAAGAGCAATGAAGAGATGCATGCCCTGACCGAGGAATTGCGCAGCCAGGCGGAGGAAATGAAGGCGCAAAACGAGGAATTGAAGGCCAGTCAAGAGGAATTGCGCAGCCAGCAGGAGGAGATGCAGCACAAGAATCAGCTGCTTGAGACGCAGAGCAGCCGGCTCACGGAAGTCGTTCAAGAAGCGGAGAACAAGGCCAAGGAACTGGCACTTGCCAATCAGTACAAGTCCGACTTTCTCGCCAACATGTCGCA
>CAISUK010000708.1 GCA_903888645.1 uncultured Pseudomonadota bacterium
CACGGCATTGCCGAGGACGAAGCTGATCGGATTGTTGAGTTCGTGCGCAACGCCGGCGACGAGGCGGCCGAGCGAAGCCATCTTCTCCGAGTGCAGCAGTTGCTGCTGCGTTTGCTTGAGGTCGTCGTGGGCCTGACGCAGCGCCTGGTAGGCACGCCGTAGTTCGCCGACCGGACGACCGGTAACCACAATACCCAGCATCTTCCCCACCGAACTGAAGCGCGGCGTGCAATTCAGCGATACCGGTATGGGGCTGCCATCGGCCGCGCGCAACTGCAGTTCGCAGTCATGGATGGTCTCGCCAGCATGGCCGGCGAAGAAACGGTTCGCTGTCTGCCGCGATGATTCGTCGGCAAACAGGTCGAACACCGGCGTGCCGCGCAACTCCCGTTCGTTCCTGCCGGACAACCTTTGCAGAGACTGGTTCACATCTTCGATCACGCCATGACGATTGCAAACCAGGAGAATGTCCGACATCGATGTCAAGACAGAAACAATGAACTGCTGCGATTCCTCCAGCGCCGCATTCTTCTCTTCCAGCGCCACCTCATACTGCAGCAGGTCGTTATAGACCTCGTCCATCTTCTGAATGACGTCAATCCACACATGCTCGCCGACACTGCCGAGTTGGCCGGCAATGTGCTCGGGTGTCGGCAGTGGCGACGCAAAGTGCGATTTCCTCGTGGTTCTCACGTTAGCTGCGCGGCTTCAAGTGAACGTGGCGATAGGGATGGCTGCCATGGCTGTGGCCGTGCTCATGCTTTTCTGCAGTTTGTTCGCGCTCGACCTCTACCGAAACCAGATTCAGGTGGCCGTGGCGAACACCGCGCTCCGCGATCGGGGCGTCAAAATCGCGGGCTAGATTGTCATCCAAAGAAATCGTGAATCGCTCCATACCGAGTACCTTTGTCCGATACTGTTTCCATCGGCTGGCCGGGTGAACCTGCCGCGGCCAACACGAATACTTGCCGCGCCCGGAAGATGGGTCTCCGATTTCGCCGGCTATAACGCTGCGCGACTCACTGCTCCTCGACTTCATCGCCGAATTTCGATGCGACATACGCGCGCATGAACCAAACCAGGGGTTGTTCAGCAAACACGCCCATGAATGGCCAGCGGGCACCGAACCACGCTCCCAGTGCATCCTCGAGGTTGCTCCATTCCCTTGCAACGATTGGCCCGCCTTGGGACCAATCGGTCGCCGGATGATAGTTACTCGGATGCCAAAATCCGGAATCCGGGTCGTGGCCTTCTCCGGGCTCCGGCGCGACCGGGGAACGTTCCAGTCCTTCCGACATCGCCACCCAGAAATTCAACAGCGATCCATCGAGTTCGGCAACTTGCATCTCAACCTCGTCCAAAAACAAGATATTCAGTCCGGTCCGTCCAGCCAAACAATATTACAGCTTACACAATATCAACCGTTTTTCTACTTGGATCGCCAAGCCATTGCGACATGATGATACTTGGTCTGCCAACTGTCCATTCGGCGTACTTGATCGAAAATGCAAGAGCCTTGCGAGGCCAATGGCCAAATATGTTTGACGAACTTCGATATTGCTACTATAATCATTCGCTCAATACCGGACGCGGGGTGGAGCAGTCTGGCAGCTCGTCGGGCTCATAACCCGAAGGTCGCAGGTTCAAATCCTGCCCCCGCAACCAATAATAGCCGAAACCCTTGTCCAGCCTAGCTTGACAAGGGTTTTTGTTTTCTGGCAGGTGTGCCACCAAGTGTGCCACCTATGCCCCAAATCCGCGTTCCCCGTCTCTACCTGAACCGCTGCGGCGTCTATTGCTTCCGCCTAAAAACCGCTGCCATCGACAAGCGATTCAGTCTTGGCACCAAGTGCCCCCGCACCGCCATCATGCTAGCCTTGCGCCTCAACACCCAGATTGAGCAAGGCAGAACGATGGCCATTGATCCGAGAAATCCCAAGTTGCGCGACATCCTTCCCCATCTGACTCCCGAGGAGTTGAGCCGCTACGAACTGGATATGGAACGGGGAATCATGCGGGCTGATGGCCCTGACGACCATGCCCGAATGATGGAGGCTCTGGACAAATTTGCGGTTGTCCGCTCACGGACGATCCCGCCCGTTTCAGCAAGCTTTCCACCGTCATCGGCCCCGCCTGCCGTCCTCAAGTCTCGGCTTCTGTCGGCTGTCGCGAAAGACTGGATTGAGGAGCGGAAGTCGAAGAACGGCGCTCGAACGGTCTATATGAAAGCATCCCATTTCAAGGACTTCTCGAAGCGGATAGCCGAGAACATCGAAATCAACAGCATCAACAAGGCCGTCATCGTTGGCTACAAATCCGCTCTTCTGACCGCTGGTCAGAAGAGCAAGACCATCGACAACAAGCTGTTGTCCTTGAATGACCTGTTTGCCTATGCCATGGCCCATGGGGAATACACGGTCAGCAATGAAAGCCCCGTCTCGGGCCTTTTCATATTGAGCAAGCAGGAACGGATTGACAAGAACGAACCCTACGAGCAGTTCAGCCGCGCCGAGCTGGCCAAGATTTTCGAGCCGACGAAGTTCATTGCCGAAATGAACGAACCCGACCTGTTTTGGGCGCCGCTCATTGCACTTTACACAGGCATGCGCATCAGCGAAGTGGCACAACTGCGGTGCCATGATTTCGGGGAAGCTGATGGCCTGCCTTATTTGTATGTGTATCGGTCGAAGACGAAGGCTGGCAAGAGAAATCTACCCATTGCCAACGATCTGGTTAAGTTGGGTCTGTTGGACTATCTGGCCGAGGTGAGGGCTGCGGGCGCTGGGCGGCTTTTCCCCAATAGGCCCTTCGTGAATGGAACGTATGGAAAGCGCTTGGGGGAACGATTCGGAGACTATCTCAAAGGCATTGGCATCAAGCGGCCTCATTTGAGTTTCCATTCCTTCCGCGCCAATGTCATCACCGCCATGGCAAATGCCAATATCCACTTAATGAAGTCCATGAAAATAGCAGGACACCAGCATACAGAAGGCGTGAATGATGCCTCCATCAGAGTCCATTTCGGCTACGTTCGCGACATTCCCGATTTGAAACCAGTGATGGATTCGTTTTCGTGGGGACTGAATCTCGTCGGCCTCAAATACGATGGTCGTTTCAAGGACTTTGTCGCCAATAAAAAGAACTGGAAGCCAGGCGAAAAAGGAACTCTAGGCGGCACATGATGCGCGCGTCGCCTGCCTCACAGGCGGCAGGCAACCAGCACTCGGAGCGCAGAGTGTGCAGAAAACGCACATTCCAAGCTCACACTGCCAACGCCAAGTCAGACCGCAACGCCCTGCGCGTGAGTCGATCGCTTTGCCTTTGGCCCTCGCCCCTTGGCCTCGGTGGCACCCAGATGGTCAATCACCACAGGCGGGCGATTCGGAAACTGAGCGACCAGTTCCAGCGTACCACCCATGCTCTCGACGTAACGGCGCAAGGTGGAAAGCAGCATGTCGCTACGTTGTTCAAGGCGGGAAATCGAATCCTGCCCGACACCGAGCGCCGAGGCTAAATCCTCCTGCGTCTGCTCGACGGCCTGTCGCAGGTCTTTAAGGGAGGCAAGCTCCTGCGCGCGCCGAACGATTTTGGTGCGTCGTTTTGCGGGCACTGCCGCCATCACGTCATCGAGTTTTTTTGCCATGCTTTGCCTCCTTCACTTTCACGGCGGCCAGCGTCCCCAGATGCTCATCGAAGCGTCCATCCGCCACCGCAATCAGTCGCTTGTAAAACCGTCGTTGGTCAGCGCCGCCCTTGTCACCACCGACCAGCAGAATCGCCTGCCGCTGGGGGTCGAAGGCGAAGGCAACGCGCCAGACGCCGCCATCCCAGCCGAAACGCAGTTCCTTCATGTTGGCGTGCTTCGAACCCTTCAATCCATCGACCGTGGGGCGACCCAGGTTCGGGCCGAACTCACCGAGCAGCAACGCATGCGCCAGTAGTTCGTCCTGCAAGCCGAGGTCGAGGGCTTTGAACTCGGCATCAAAGGCATCGTGGAAAAGCACCGTCCAACTCATGGCGCCAGTATGCACTTAAAGTCATATGCATTCAAGTCCATACGCGTGTCCGTGATGGCGCGCCGAAATTAGGACAAAAAAAGACCCGCGATTGTGTCGCGGGTCGGCTGCCGCAGGTGCGGCAGGCGGGATCATGCGGCTCTTTTGACTAGTGCATTGTTGGCCGCTACCGCCTTGTTGCTCGCCGCCTTGGCGGGCTTGGCCTTTGGGGCCGCCAGCCTGGCGTCGTTTGCTGCCTTTCCCTTCCCCACCTTGGCCGTTGCAGCCTTCGGCAGTTTCTCGGGCTTTACCGCCGTCGCAGGCTGGTCGGTTTGGCACTGGTTGCCCCACCCGTACCCAACC
>CAISUK010000709.1 GCA_903888645.1 uncultured Pseudomonadota bacterium
CGCATCCGATCACTGCCTACAATGAATGAGCAAAACGTGTCTGGATCAGAATATTTCGGTTCGATCAAAAAGTATCTTGTCCTCATGCCTTGTTACCTCAATAGCCCGGCCATTTATCCGATTTCCTCGATTACACTCCACACTTCCGGCTTTACCACCCGCCCATAGCGGTACCAAATTTTCACAGCGCATGGTCGGTCCAGGTGCTGGTGTAGCGCCATGCCAAAGATTCGCCCTTTATCCAGAAAGAGCTCATATTTGGCGACATCCTGTTTTGATCGAGGAAAACATTTGGCAGATTCGAACTCACCGTAAAGTCTCGTCAATTCGGGAGGTAACGATAGTTCGCTGATAGAGAATGGAATCCCGTCGGTTGTAATAAACATCCCATCTGAAGCCCTGACAACGAATTCCCTTGCTAGGCAGCGCCGACTTTTCACATGATCACGATCGGAAAACATCCTGGTCGTAAGTAGGGCAATGTCTTTGCGCGAATAGTCAACACGCGGGGATTGCATATCTCTGACCTCGGCAATCGTTGTCCTTGTTGACTGTAACCCTTCCTCTACGGCCGTTTGATATTCTGCAGGATCAAAGCGAAATTCCCCTGGCCTGTTCAATCGTTCATACTCAGCGTCATCCAACTCTTCGCCACCGCCAAAGCAATCGATGGTGTTGAAATGCCATTCAATGGCATCGGGTAGGTGCTGGACGAATATCGGCTCATGAATTCCGGCACAGCTTGCGCAACCGCAGCTACAAGTAAAAATATCGTGGTTACCCGATGTTTGGACACTCTTGGCCAAGTAACGCAAATCCACAAGCGCCTGGGGTGCCAACCGAACTCCATCGACCAGGAGTTCCGAATGCAGAACACCCATGTTGTAGTCGATATTGCTGGGTTTGATTTCGATCCGATTCATCGATTTGATCTATCCAATAAATTGATCCAGGCACCTTGCCACCCGCTCCCGAACGCCTGCGTTATGAGCAAGTTAAGGCTACGGCCAGCTCGCTCAAACGGTCATCCCTTGACACACACCACCTGCTTCAGCGTGTACAGCACATCGACCAGATCGGCCTGGTTGGCCATCACCGTATCGATGTCCTTGTAGGCTCCCGGAATCTCGTCGACCACCCCTTTGTCCTTACGGCAGATGACGCCCTCAGTCTGGCGAACCAGATCGTCTTCGGAGAATAGTTTCTCCGCAGCCGTACGACTCATCCGACGTCCCGCACCATGGGCGCACGACGTAAAGCTCTCCGGATTGCCCTTGCCACGCACGATATAGCTCTTCGCCCCCATGCTGCCGGGAATGATCCCAAGATCGCCGTCGCGCGCACGAATGGCGCCCTTGCGGGTGACCCAGACATTGGCGTCGTAGTGATGCTCGACCGCCACGTAGTTGTGATGGCAGTTCACGACTTCGCTGGTGACCTCGAACGCCGGCAAATGGCGCTTCAGTCCAGCCAATACCAAATCGACCATTTCCCTCCGGTTCTGCATCGCATATTCCTGCGCCCACGTCACTGCTTCGACGTAATCGGCAAAATGTTCGGTCCCTTCCGGAAAGTAGGCGAGATCGCGATCCGGCAACTGGATCATCCAGCTCTCCATATCCCGCCGAGCCAAGTGAATGAAGTAGTCAGCCAGCGCATTGCCGATGCCACGACTCCCCGAGTGCAGCATTACCCAGACCTGGTTGGATTCGTCGAGGCACACTTCGATAAAGTGATTTCCGCCACCGAGCGTTCCCATCTGGTTCACCCATTTCGAGAACTTGCCGAAGGCCTTGAGCAACTGCGGATGCTTCTGCGTCATGACGTCCAAGCGAGACTCAAATGGTTTGGCGGCGGTCACCAAGGCTTGATCGTCTGCATGCTGGGCGCGTCCCACCGGCACATCGCGGGTGATCTGGTCGAACACCTTGCCCAGCGACTTCTCATCCAGGTCGTTGGCCGTGATCGACAACCGGCAGGCCAACATGCCGCAGCCGATGTCAACACCCACCGCCGCAGGAATGATGGCCTTCTGCGTGGCGATGACCGAACCGATGGTCGCGCCGATGCCCACATGCACGTCGGGCATGGCAGCGACGTGATGATGGATGAAGGGCAGGCTGGCGATGTTGATCAGCTGCTGCTTCGATTTGTCGTCAATGTCGTCCGTCCATATCTTGACCGGGACGCGTTGCTCAGTCAGGACTTGTTTGATAGGCATTTTTGGTTTTCCTGGGTAATTCCGATCAGCGCATTGGGCCAAGTTAATTTGTGAAAGTTTTTCCGTCATGGCATGGGCTAACAATGGGCTGCGCCACCCAATTCCAATTTGCATCGGTGGCATTGACCAGCGCAACACTGAGAATTGCATCGAGTTTAGGCTCCGCCACCGCAGTCTTCCAGGTCTTGAGGATGGCCCGTCGTACGTAGCGCATGAGGCCTGTACCGGCCATCGACTCGGAGAGTGCAAACAGGAACGCTACCAGTACCGCCCTCTCCGACCACCCTCTCGCCAACAGGCGTTTCAAATCGACCGATATCGCAGTATCGAGTCCCAGCGAATCCAACTCGGCAATTGATCCTGGCAAGGTTGGACTGCGCAAGAAATGCTTCGTTAATGCATTGATGTTCCTAACCAATACCGTAGGGTTACTTACAACGGGATTGGTCTGTTCTGGTTCTTGTCTCCTTGGAGAGAATTCGATGTCGCGCTTTCTCGAAAAGAGTGGAAGGCTGGACTCATTCGACATGTGTCCGAACATGGCCAATGCATCGACTGCCGGCGCATGCGAGCCTGCCATCATCCCTCGGTTGATCGTGCCATGAGCATTCACCGAGCCCACCCCGCCCCAGCCCGCAGCAAGCATCTGCGGCACAGCATGCAATTCGGGCAATTCAGAGGCCTTGTCGTCACGTATTGCAATGACGAGGTAATTGGTCTGTTTCGTCAGCAACTGATAGTCGAGGGCAAGATTGAGACAAGCGGCACCATCGTGCTCGTCTCGAATCCGCGCTCTCGCCGCCATGCGGGGCAATTCCGCAACATTCGCTTGAGACGGAGTCACGGCGACGTCAATCGGCTGTCCATTGGCCGCGCTGGTATGCAAACGAATCGGCTGCTCCGGTCGCTGGCGAAAGCCCGCGTAAATCTGAACCGTATCGCCACCAAAAATTGTTGCGGGAACGCGCGTTGTCCAGTCGGGTTTAATGCCCCAGTCGACGCTCATCTGGCCGACCCGCGCCTCGCGCATGCGGTGGAACTGCGTGACGATGCGCTCGGCCATACCCTCCTGCGGCGCCACCAGCTCGCAAGCCCCGCCCGTCTGATTGGCGATGGTCGTCACGAAGGCTTCGGCTACGCTCGCACCGACACCCACAGTGAATACACGGTGTCCCGATCGAATTGCCCGTGCGATCACCGCTTCGTGATCCCAGAACTCGCCGTCGGTGATGAGCAGGACGGCGGAATTTTCCGAACGGGTGGCGAGCTTGAACACCGCGTCCAGCGCTGCCCCGATCTCGGTGCCGCCAAAGTTGGCGTCGAGTTGGACGAGGCGTTGGCGGGCGATGTTCAGGTACTCCGGCGTGGCCGGCACCATGTCATGAAACAGATGTTCGTTGCGACTGCCGAAAAAGGTGATGTTGAATTCATCTGTTCGTTGCAACAGATCGAGGATGTCAAGCGTCGCCTTGCGCGCCTGAGCGATGCTGGTTCCCGCCATCGAGCCCGAACAATCGATGACGATCTTGACACAGGTGGCGCCATGCTCTGCCACCGGCCTCTGCGGAATGCGCACCGAAGCGAGGGCCACGTAATGGTCCCCGTCGGCAGCCACTAAACAGGTACTCTCGATCGCGGTCGTCGCCTTGGCCACGAGGACGAAATCCCGATCGAGCGTCGCCCCCTGGGCGAGTGACACCGTGACACCAGCATCTGCCCGCATTGTCTCGATCGAATGCGTCGGGCTGGAGAGCGTAGCCTCGGCCAGCTTTCCCTGAACGCCAATCTGCACCTGCAACGGGTACTCTACGGTAAGGCTGTGCGAAAGTTGTTCGTGCGACTGCAATCCGGCCTTGGCCGGATCACCGTAGCGGGGAGCAATGGTTGTGGGCAGGCGAAAGCGCAAGGCATCGCCCTGCCAGGCCAGCGCCAGTCCATAGCGATAGCGGATGACGCAAGTTTCACGCGCCATCAGGTTGCCCACGTTCATGGTGTAGAGACCGGGAGCGGTCTCTTGCAGCATGATGGCGGTATCGCCATCGGTCACCGCGTTCTCGTAATCCCGCTCGGCGGCCTCGCGTTCAAATACTTGTCCTGCGAGCCGTCGTACGCCGATTTCTACGTCCATGCCGAGCAGCACGGCGCCCAGCGGCAGCGGAAAAGTGTAGACCGCTTCGATATTGGTGTCCGACGGATTGGCATATTTTTGCTCGACCACGACCTCGGCCAGCACCTCACGCAACACGGCCTTGACCGAGACGGCTTTGAGCGCGACGTCGGCGCCCCGGACAGAGCGCAGGATCGCTGCGGGTTCTTCGTCTTGATAATTTGACATCGTCCTATTCCTTGTCTTCGTCCTGCGTGATATCCAGATACAGGGCCATCACGCCTCTAAA
Source organism: uncultured Pseudomonadota bacterium (assembly GCA_903888645.1). Taxonomy (GTDB): domain Bacteria; phylum Pseudomonadota; class Gammaproteobacteria; order Burkholderiales; family Rhodocyclaceae; genus CAISUK01. Next base: position 4,618 of record CAISUK010000709.1, read on the forward strand.
AAATGTCCGCACCTGCTCCGGCGAGAGGCCGGCCTGGCCGGGTTCCAGCGTCACTTCCAGCCCCTCAGCAACCACCAGGTGACTCCAGACTTCGACGCTCCCTGAACCGCGTGGCCGGGGTGGCGGCAGGTCCGTGTGGTCGGAGTTGCCGAGGATTTCCCGGATGCGCTCAAGCGACAGACCCGCCTGCTGCCATTTGCGCAGCACCAGCAACTGCTCCAGATGGTGCGGCGTGTAATAGGCCGCGCGCTTCTCGCCGATTGGCCGATCGATCAGTCCCTGCTGGATGTAATAACGAACGGTCCGCCGAGGCAGTTCGACCAAGGCACACAGCGCATCGATATCGAATCGGGAATCTTCGGTGTCTTTTTTCGATGTCATGCTATTATTAAATACACCATCACTGTTCTTGTCAACTGTTCGTTAAAGGAATGTCATCATGAACACGCGCTGCAATCCTGGAGATTTGGCGATCATCATCCGTGAAGAAATCGGCTGCGAGTCGAACATTGGGCGAGTAGTGCATGTCGGCGGGCCGCTCAGGCGGGACGTTTTTGGTCGGCCGTCGTGGCCCATTCAACCAGTCACTCTTGAGCCCTGGCAGATCGTGGATGTAGACGACTCCATTCGCTTCATGCAGTACCTGGAGCTTGGCATATTTCATCCGGATGCATGGCTGATACCGATCAAGGCCGCTGATGATGCCGGCATTGGTGAAAATCCTGAAGAACTGACTCTTGAGCGAACGGAATAGGAGCTGTCATGCCCCAATTACCCAGCGGTTTGCACGTAGGAATCGACCCCACCCCGCTATCAAAGTTGCTCGAAGATGGACCCGTCCCCTGGAATATTCACAAGGTCATGGCAATCCGGAACACCCTCGACCTGTATCCGTACATCGACATAATCCTGCTGGTTCCAGATGCCCAGGCGAATGCCGGTGCGCAGAAACTGGAGTTCCTGGCGAATTCGCTACCCCGTCCGGCTGGTTTGGTCCCGGTGCGCAGCGGCTTTCGCCTTTCGCAATACGGTGACCTTGCCGCTCAATGGACTGACGGGGACAAAACGTCCTTCGAGGATTTCCTTGCCACCCGCGCCCAATCACTCTTTGACAATGGCTTGAATTTGGCGCGCAAGATTCAGGGCTTGCTTCGTAACACGGACGACACCCAGACCCGCCTGCTGGTGGGCTGGTGGGACGCCGGATGTCACCCCGCACAGGAGGAAGGCTGGGCTGAATCCGATGTTGGCGGCCCCGATTGGGACGACTACGACGTGTTAGCCGCCTTGGGACAGGTGCGTGCTGGCGCAAAACACCATCAGGATTTCTCCGAATCGCAAGCGATGTTGCGACTGCGGGGTGTATGGGCACATTTCTGCAGCTTCATTCCTCAACTGCACGACTGGCCCGACCCCGACCTCCCGGTGCGCTCGGTGGCTGACGCGGCACGGGCCGGTGAATGGCTGCAACATTTACCTGACACCGAACTTGCCTGGCTGCACCGTCAGGCGATTGTGGAATGTATCGGTCTCTGGAGCGCGCTGGGGGATGACTTTCGTCGGATGTTTCCACAACCTTATGGCATTATCGAATTGATCATTGTTTCCGCGGAAGCGAACGAGTTCTTTATTGACAAGGTGCCAGCTTGAACACACCTGACATTGCATAGTGACCACCAGTCAAATTCATCAATGTGTCGAGTTCATTGCCCAGGCCGATGGTCTCCTGATTACGGCGGGTGCAGGTATGGGCGTGGATTCAGGCCTGCCGGATTTCCGTGGTGAAGGAGGCTTGTGGAAGCATTATCCGGCGCTGGGACGGGCGAAGATCGGATTCACATCGATAGCCTGCCCGGACGCATTCACCAGCAACCCAAGACTCGCCTGGGGCTTTTACGGACACCGCCTGCGCCTCTATCGCGACACTGTGCCACACGAGGGCTTCCTCGCTCTGCAACGCTGGGCCATGGGCATGGAACACGGCGCATTCGTCTTCACTAGCAACGTCGATGGCCAGTTCCAGAAATCGGGATTTGATAGCAAGCGGGTGATGGAGGCACACGGTTCAATTCATCATCTCCAATGCCTGAATGGTTGCATGTTCGATATCTGGCCAGCCGATGAATTCGATCCGCTGATCGATGAAGACAAATGCATTCTGAGTTCGGACCTGCCAGCCTGCCCGCATTGTGGTGAGATCGCGCGGCCCAACATCCTGATGTTTGGCGATTGGGCATGGCTCGACCATCGAACGGAAATTCAGCGTGCCGCATTGATTGCGTGGCGCAAAAAGGTGACGCGTCCGGTGGTGATCGAGATCGGTGCGGGTATCGACATTCCTACCGTACGTCGCTTTGGCGAAGGATTTAATGCGCCACTGATACGCATCAACCCGCAGGCCGATGAAGTACCCACCAAAAATGTCATAAGTCTGCGCATGGGTGCGCTGGCAGCGCTGCGATTGATTGATCAATCGATTCACTGATCAGCTGCGTAAAGCTTGATGGGGCTTTTTCGTGTGCCATTGACAATACATTTTACGGATGTCGGAGGAATGAATATGGTTGCGCCGCCGGTCAACATTTATCCAGTTTCGGAAACTCCGAAACCCTGGTATGAAACAAAGGGATCGGGGAAGATCGTGCTGAACCTGCCATTTGACAACGGCACTTGGATCAAACTTGTGCTGGCACAAGAAGGCATTCCCAATTTTATCGACTGGCTTGGTTCAGACGATGAGGGGAAAGTCTGGTGTGCGCGCTGCTACATTGCCGCGATTGAAGGTTGCCCAATTTCTCGAAGCGAATTCGATGCGATGCAGGCCCGACGAAGGGAAAAAAGATGGCAAGAAATGCTTTGATATTTTGCCGGTACTACCTGATGTTCGTATCGCACTTTCCAGCAAAAAGCGATTGCTTGGCAAGACTTCGGACCAAAACGCCGATCGACGCGACCAGATCATCCGCACCATCGGCAATCTGACCCTGCTTACTCAGCCGCTCAATTCCTCTCTCCAGAACGACCCTGGCGCGACAATGGCCCTGAAATCTTGAACCAGTCCGCCCTAGCGCTGAATCGCCACTTTAATGATTACCCCGAATAGGACGAGACGAAGATCGAAAATCGCGGGCGGGAGCTGCTGGCTGACGCGCTTGCGATATAGCCGCGCGCTTGATGCAAAGCGCAGCAAGAGTTATTGCAATCAGGCCGGAAATATGAACAACAGATCGGATTTGCGCCCCAGCAATCCGTCGCTGACGAACACGCCGCCCTGCGGCTGACCGTTGGTATCCTTGAATCGATATTGCAGCGCCTTGATGCGGCTGGCGTAGCGGCGCTTGATGAATTTGTCGCGCCCCTTGACGTGTTTTCCGGTGATCTGGCCGGTGCAGTAGGTCGCTGTCGCCATGGGGAATAGCAGTGTCGAACAGAGTATGTCGGCGATTTGCAGGGGCACGTGGTTGTTGCTATGGCCAAAGGTGGGTAGGTCGAGTAGTCGCGCCCACGGATCGCCCTTGGCGCGGTATTTCTGGGTGAATATCGAATGCGATACCTGAGTGTTGAGCGCTGGCGTGCGTGAGTCGGCCACCATGAAACCGGTGCCGTCCCGCCAGTCGAGAAAGGCCGAGAAGTTGCGACAGGCCGCCTGGATTGAACTGGTGTAGATTGCTCGGCTGTCGATCGGCTTGCCGATGCCTTTGACCCATACCGTGGCAAACAGGCGCGCCTCGTTGGCGCGCAGCAGGTCAAGCGTATCGTCGATGAATTTCAGCGTGGCGTCGGCGTGTACACCGTGCTTGCGGATGGTTGAGCGCAGGTCCGAACCCTTGATTTCGACCAGCACATCATCAAGTTGATGATTGCCGTTTCTGAATTTATTTGGGAAATATTGGCGCTTGAGCTTGAGGAAGTCGATGGTCAGTTCGCGTACCCTGGCGACATCGACAATCAAGCCGACGATGACCAAGACGGGCTGTATGTCGGTTTGCGTGCCTGGCAGCGGGGTGGTGCAGCCGGCCTCGTCGATGTAGCAAAGATAGGTCATTGCCTCGCCAGAAATGACAACGGCCACTCAAAGGTGGCCGTTGGGTGCAAGAACGCCGCACCGCCCTGATCTCCGCTGCCGTCACCGGCCAGATCGATGTCCGCTGTGCCGAGGCAGCTTGATCTTGGCCACTGCGGTAGAAAATCGCACGACATCGAAATGTAGCTATACTGTACACATTAGCTAGTGGCAGGAGTATTACGATGAAAATTGTGTCTTCCGTTGTCGCGCAGAACCGTTTTGGCGAGTTGCTGGACAATGCCCAGCGTGAGCCGATCACCATCACCAGGCACGGTCGCACGGTTGCGCATCTCGTTTCCGATGAGACCTACCGTAGCCTGACCGGCGGCGCTGCGGAGACTGGCGGCAAGGTTGCGGCTTATCGCCAGGCTATCGAGGCATTTCGCGGCCAGGGTCAGGGCGGCGCGACGGCGCGGCTATTGGCTGATCGTCGGGCCGACGCGGCGAAAGAAGCGTGAGCCTCTGGCTTCTCGACACGTCAGCCCTGCTGGCATTGCGGGATAACGAAGCGGGTGCCGAACGTGTCGCTGATCTGCTCGATCGATCAGCGGCTGGCGAACAGCCTTGCTATGCCTCTTTCATGTCGTTGATGGAAGTCTATTACCGTGTCTGGAAGGATGAGGGCGCAGAGGCGGGGCATCAGGCCTACCTGAGCTGCTTGGCAATGCCCTTGGAGTGGGTGCACGAGTCACCGACCCTGCTCGAGCGTGCAGCCAGCATCAAGGCGACCCATCCGCTGTCTCTCGCCGATGCCTGGATTGCGGCCACGGCGCTGGAACTGGGCGCGGTGCTGGTCCATAAAGACCCCGAGTTCGAGAACCTGCCCGGCCTGAGCGAAGAGCGCTTGCCCTACAAGTAGGTGATGCCCGATGAGCGTCCACAAGGAAATCAGCTTCGAAACCGACATCTGCGAACAGCTCGACTTGTTCGGCTGGCACTACGCCGAAGGCGATTCCGCCCATTACGATCGTGCGCGCGCCCTCTATCCCGCCGACGTGCTGGCCTGGGTCCAGGCGACGCAACCGAAAGCCTGGGAAACGCTGGTCAAGAACCACGGCGCCCAAGCCGGCGAGACGTTGCTCACCCGCCTGCGCGACCAGATCAACCAGCGCGGCACCCTGGATGTCCTGCGCCACGGCATCGAACTGCTTGGCCTCAAGGCGCCGCTGAAGCTGGCCGAATTCAAGCCGGCGCTGGCGATCAACGAAGACATCCTGGCGCGTTACGAAGCCAATCGGCTCCGGGTCATCCGCCAGCTTCACTATTCGTTGCAGAACGAGAACAGCATCGACCTGGGGTTGTTCCTCAATGGCCTGCCGGTGGCGACGGCGGAACTGAAAACCGACTTCACCCAGAGCGTCGGCGATGCCATCGACCAGTATCGCTACGACCGCAACCCGAAGCCGAAAGGCCAACCCGCTGAACCGCTGCTGTCCTTCCCCAACGGCGCGCTGGTGCATTTCGCGGTGAGCAACAGCGAAGTGCATATGACGACCAAGTTGGAGGGCCCGGCAACAACCTTCCTGCCCTTCAACCAGGGTGATAACGGCGCCGCCGGCAATCCGGTCAATCGCCTCGGCGGCCATCGCACCGCCTACCTGTGGGAACAGGTCTGGGCGCGCGAAAGCTGGCTGGAGATCCTCGGTCGGTATCTCATCGCCCAGCGGGATACGAAGAAGCAGATCAAGTCCGTTATCTTCCCCCGCTATCACCAGCTCGACGTCACCCGCAAGCTACAGGCCGCCGTAATCAAGGCCGGCCCCGGTGGCAAGTACCTGGTGCAGCACTCAGCCGGATCGGGCAAGACCAATTCCATCGCCTGGACCGCCCACTTCCTCGCCGAACTGCACGACAAGCAGAATCGGAAGATATTCGACACCGTGCTGGTGGTCTCCGATCGCAACGTCATCGACGCCCAGTTGCAGGAAGCCCTGTTCGACTTCCAGCGCACCAGCGGCGTGGTAGCGACCATCACCAACAAGGACGGCAGCAAGAGCGGCAAGCTGGCCGAGGCGCTGTCCGGCGACAAGAAGATCGTCGTCTGCACCATCCAGACGTTTCCCTTCGCCCTGGAAGCGGTTCGCGAACTGTCGGCCACGCAAGGCAAGCGCTTCGCTGTGATCGCCGACGAAGCACACAGCTCGCAGACCGGCGAAGCCGCCGCCAAGCTCAAGGCGGTGCTGAGCGCTGAAGAGTTGGAAGAACTGCAGGACGGCGGCGAGATCAGCACGGAAGACATCCTCGCCGCGCAAATGGCCACCCGCGCCGATGATGGCGGCATCACCTTCGTCGCCTTCACCGCCACGCCGAAGAACAAGACCCTGGAAATCTTTGGCACCCGGCCGGACCCGAAGCGCAAGCCGGCGCCGGACAACGTGCCGGCACCCTTCCACGTCTATTCGATGCGCCAGGCCATCGAGGAGAAATTCATCCTCGACGTGCTGCAGAACTACACGCCTTACAAGCTGGCCTTCAAGCTGGCCCATGACGGCAAGGAATATGACAGCAAGGAAGTCGAACGCAACGCTGCCCTGAAGAAGATCATGGGCTGGGTGCGCCTGCATCCTTACAACATCGCCCAGAAAGTCGAAGTGGTGGTCGAGCATTTCCGCGAATACGTCGCTCCGCTGCTCAATGGCAAGGCCAAGGCCATGGTGGTGGTCGCCAGCCGCGTCGAAGCGGTGCGCTGGCAACTGGCGATCGACAACTACATCAAGGTCCACGGCTACAAAATGTCCACGCTAGTCGCCTTCTCGGGCGATGTCATCGACAAGGAATCCGGTACCGACCCATTCAGCGAGCATAGCGCCGCCTTGAACCCGAATCTCAAGGGCCGCGACATCCGAGAAGCCTTCAAGGGCGACGAATACCAGATCCTGCTGGTGGCCAACAAATTCCAGACCGGCTTCGATCAACCACTTCTCTGCGGTATGTACGTCGATAAACGGTTGGCCGGCATCCAGGCGGTGCAGACGCTCTCGCGCCTGAACCGCGCCTATCCCGGCAAGGACACCACCTACGTGGTCGATTTCGTCAATGACCCGGAAGAAGTGCTGGCGTCGTTCAGGATGTACTACGAAACCGCCGAGCTCGCCGCGACGACCGATCCCAACCTCGTCTATAACCTGCGCGCCAAGCTCGATGCGGCCGGCCATTACGACGATTTCGAGGTGGATCGCGTGGTCGCGGTGGAACTCGATCCGAAGGCCAGGCAGGGCGACTTGATCGCCGCACTGGAGCCGGTGCTTGACCGCGTCATGAAGCGTTACAAGGCGGCGCAGGAAGCGCTGAAAATTGCCCTAGCCAAGGAAGACAAGGCAGCTACCGAGACTGCACAGGATGCATTGAATGCGCTGATCCTGTTCAAGAGCGACATGGGTGCTTTCCATCGCCTCTATACCTTCCTGTCGCAGATCTTCGATTACGGCAATACCGCCATCGAGAAACGCGCGATCTTCTACAAGCGCCTGCTACCGCTACTGAATTTCGGCCGCGAGCGCGACGGCATCGACCTGTCGAAAGTGGTGCTGACCCATCATCACCTCAAGGACCTGGGCAGGGCGGCCATGCCGCTGGGAACCGGGGAGGCGCCGACGATCGAGCCCATCACGGAGGCCGGCAGTAGGAGCGTGCAAGAGCCGCAGAAAGCCTACATGGCGGAGATCATCGCCAAGGTGAATGACCTGTTTGACGGCGAACTTACCGACCAGGACAAGCTGGTCTATGTGAACCACGTCATCAAGGGCAAGCTGCTGGAATCGGAGACGCTGCGCCAACAGGCGACGAACAACACCAAGGAGCAGTTCTCCAATTCGCCGGACCTGAAAACCGAGTTGATGAACGCCATCATGGGGGCGCTGGACGCGCACACCGCGATGAGTTCGCAGGCACTGAATTCAGCGAAGGTTCAGGATGGGCTGCGGGACATTCTGCTGAACAATGCCGGGCTGTATGAGACGCTGCGCGAGCGGGCGCCGGCCTGAAAAACTTGGGCGAGGTACGCGACATGACCGGCGGATTGCGCGTCATATAGGTAAAAGCAAATAAATGGAACCTGTGGTCTCAGTGTCAGTAGTGACTGTCTGGTTCTCGGCCATTGCCGCCGCTCGCGAGCCATGACAATTCGATTTTCGAGACGAATCTGGCCGTCCGCTTACCAAAAATCTCTACTCACCCTTTCGACCCACAGGAGTCACTCAGCGATCGACATTGTGAAAGGCTCCAATGTGAGGTTCAGCCGACATTAGCCAGGCTACTTTTGTAAATCTCCTTGAAGTAACTTCACGAGTTGTGTTTTCATAGGCTGCTTATGAAGCACTACCGCCACCCTTTTCTTGCGTTATTGCTGTCGCTACTGCTGATCGGTTCGCAGCAGGCTGCGTTTGCGCACTTGCTGAGCCATTTGCACCGCGGCTTGGACGCGGTCACGCATTATCAGAACGATCACGGTGCAATCGATCAACTGGCCGATACCTGCACAACTTGCATCGCCTTTGCCGGTGCCGGCGGTACCGCGCCCCCCGCTTCGTTAGCGGCTTCCGTCATAGCATTTACCGAAGAAAGCTGTCTATTACCGGTTGCCAAGCCGGTCTATACGCGCCCTGTCGTTACCAGTCGCGCGCGCGCCCCTCCCGCCTCTCTCTAAGACCTGACCGCATTTCTTCCGCCCACCCCGGGCGGTGTTCGTCATTGTTTTGGAGAGACACATGAAACCGTTCCACACGAACGTGATCGCCGCATTGTTCGGCACATCGCTATTTGTGCCGTCCCTGTCGCAGGCTGAGATCGATCCCGATCTGAAAGCCCTGCGTGAGGAAATTGCGCAAATGAAGCAGGCCTACGAGCAGCGCATCAATGCGCTGGAGTTGCGCCTTGTCCAGGCAGAAGCAAAGGCAGCCGCCGGACCAGCAACTGCGCAGCAAGCCATTGTGCAACAGACCCAGCCCGCGGCAACCCAAAGCAACAGTTTCAACCCCGAGGTATCAATGATCCTCGCGGGCTCGTACAACAATCTCAAGCAGGACCCTAACGCCTATCAAATCACGGGGTTCATTCCCACGCAAGGCGATGTCGGGCCGGGTACCCGGGGATTCAGCCTGGGCGAATCCGAATTGACCCTCTCCGCCAATGTCGATCCGGATTGGCGGGGCGTTGCCATCGCCTCGCTTGCGCCCTCGGGTGGCGTCGTTATGGAGAACGCCTATTTTCAGCGTATCGGCCTTGGCAATGGCCTAAGTTTCAAGGGTGGGCGCTTCTTTTCCGGCATCGGCTACATGAACGAGCAACATGCCCATGCTTGGGACTTTGCCGATGCACCGCTGGTCTACAAGGCATTCCTCGGCAATCAGATCGCCGATGACGGCTTGCAGCTTAAATGGCTGGCGCCGACCGATACTTATCTTGAGTTCGGCGCGGAAGCCGGGCGTGGCCGCTCTTTCCCCGGTGCAGACAACAACAAGAATGGCGTCTCACAGGTCGCGCTCTTTGCGCATCTTGGCGATGATGTCGGTGTGAGCAATGCCTGGCGAATCGGCTTATCCCTACTGAGCAGTGCCCCGAATAACCGCGGCTATCAAGATGCCAACAGTAGCGGCACAACGGTAAGCAATAGCTTCAGCGGCAAGAGCAGATTGTGGATTGCGGACGGCATCTGGAAGTGGGCACCTGACGGCAACAGCACCGTGACCAACTTCAAGCTGCAAGGCGAGTATTTCCGTCGTCGTGAAGATGGCCGGCTGGCAAGCGAATCAGTGGACTGTGGCGGGACTTGCGCCGATAGCTTCGACAGCAACCAAGACGGCTGGTACTTGCAGGGGGTCTATCAATTCATGCCGCATTGGCGCTTCGGTTTGAGGCATGACGGACTTGGCTACGGCACGGTCAATATCGGGCTAGTGAACAGTGGCGTACTGACGGCTGCGGATTTTCCCGTCCTCGCTGCACATGACCCGAAACGCGATACCGCAATGCTCGACTACAGCCCGAGCGAATTCACCCGGTTCCGCCTGCAATGGGCACACGACAACTCAGGCGTCGGCGCAGCCGACAAGCAGGTTTTCTTGCAATACCTGTTCAACCTGGGCGCGCACGGCGCGCACCAGTTTTGATTGGAGAAAAATTATGAAACAAATCATTTTCCTGATACTTGGCCTGCTGTCCTTCTCAGCGTATGCCGACCTCAAGGTCTTTGCCACGGTACCTGAGTGGGGAGCATTGGCGAAGGAAATCGGCGGCAAGCATGTGGATGTATTCACCGCCACAGGCGGATTGCAAGACCCGCATCATGTCGAAGCGAAACCCTCACTGATCGCGCGGGCGCGCAATGCCGACCTGATTGTGGCGACCGGTGCCGAACTCGAAATCGGCTGGCTGCCGGTCGTGGTGCGCGACTCGGGAAATTCACGCGTACAGCCAGGTCAGTCGGGCTATTTCGAGGCTGCCACATCTGTGCGCATGCTCGAAGTTCCGACGCGGCTGGATCGAGCCGATGGCGATGTGCATGCGGGAGGCAATCCGCATGTCCAGACTGACCCGCGTAACTTCTTGCGAATTGGTGAATCGCTATCGGTACGACTGGCACAACTGGATTCAGCCAACGCGGCCGAGTACCAGTCCAACTTCAAGAGTTTCGCAGAGCGCTGGAAAGCGGCAATTGGCAAATGGGAAGCGGCCGCTGCGCCGTTGCGCGGAATCCATGTCGTCACCCAGCACAAGGCATTTCCCTATCTCTACGACTGGCTCGGATTGGTTGAGGTAGGGACGTTGGAACCCAAGCCCGGCGTCGAACCTTCTGTGTCCTATCTGGGCCAGTTAATGACAGAGTTGGAAGCAAAAAAGCCGCGCATGGTCATCCGCGCCGCGTGGAATTCTCCCCGGCCTGCCGCATGGTTTGCCGAACATGCGCATATCCCTGTGGCCGTGCTGCCCTTCACTGTCGGTGGTGATGATCAATCGAAGGACCTGATCGGCTTGTTTGACGATACGGTCAATCTGCTGGTGAGGGCAGCAAAATGAACGAAATCGACTGGGCGCTCTTGGCCGCGCCGTTCGCGGCAGGCATGCTGGTGCTGGCGACGCATGTACCGCTGGGCCGCGAAGTATTGAAGCGCGGAATCATCTTTATCGACCTTGCCATCGCGCAGGTAGCCGGCCTGGGCGTCATGGTGGCGCAATTGCTGGAGTGGGGGCACGGTGAGGGTGGTCTGGACTGGCCCACGCAATTGACGGCCGCCATCGCCGCTTGTGCCGGAGCGGGCTTGCTCACGTGGAGCGGCAAACGCTGGCCCGAGATTCAGGAAGCGTTGATCGGTCTGCTGTTTGTCTTCGCAGCCTCCGCCGGAATCCTGCTGCTGGCACACAACCCGCACGGCGGTGAACACCTCAAGGACATGCTGGCCGGACAGATTTTGTGGGTTACCTGGGCGCAATTGGCCTTGCCGGCTGCACTCTACGCAATTGTGCTGGCGGTCTGGTTCGTGTTTCGGCAGCGCTTTGGGGATGGTGGTTTCTATTTGCTGTTTGCGCTGACCGTGACGTTCTCGGTGCAATTGGTGGGCGTATTCCTTGTCTTTACCAGCCTGATAGCGCCGGCGCTGGCCAGCCGAAACCGGGGCGGCCATAAGGGACTGGGGTTTGCCTACGGAATCGGCGCGCTCGGTTATGGCCTCGGGCTTGCCGCTTCGGCGTGGTGGGATCTGCCTTCTGGTGCCGCGATTGCTTGTGCCTTGTGCCTATTGGCATCAGTCGGATTGGGTTCGCGTCAGTTGTATGAGAAGGAAATCAGATATGCAAACACATGAAATAAGCGGCACCGGGAAGGCGAAGGGCATTTCAACATTAATCATGTCTGCCTTGATACTGGGCGCGTGCATGTCGCCGCTGACAAGAACGCACAGCTATCAGGATGGTTGGCGACGTGTTGAATATATCGGACCAAGTACTGGAAGTACTGGGGGTCACGGTAATGCTCAAGTCGCCATCGATTGCAGCAGGAGTGCAGAGTTAACACTCAAAGAAGGTAAGCGATCCTATGTGCTTGTGAAGGAAAACCAGCTAGCGCCGATTGTCGAAAACGGACGGAAAAGGCATCCAAAATCGATACACGACACGCGGTACTGGATCGTCGCCGTAGATGATGCACAACAGTTCAAACCCGGAGATACCTTGCTCGCTAATTCGGTGGACTGCCGACTGTCAGCAGTACCTTTTGACTAACCATGACCTACTGACACCAGAACTGCTACTGCCATTGACTTGCCGTTCATGCGAATTTGGACCGGCAAGTCAAATACCACCGGCAGAGCCGGTGGCTTGAGATTGTGAGCGCCTCAAAGGCGCCCATGAAAGCGTGAGCCGCCGTTGGCGGCTTACCCCATTTCGAGCTTCATCTGATCGTACCGCTCGTCTTCGTCTTCCTGGTTGCGGATGTAGGCTCGAACAATGTTCTCGTCCAAACCAACCGTGGAAAC